>JAATFW010000092.1 GCA_015654985.1 Sphingobacteriales bacterium
AGAATAATGGTCATTTAAAGGCAAAAATAAAAAAAGTCCCGGCTGTTCACCGGGACTTTCAAAATATTTAAATTTTTTATTTTATTTCTTAGCGTAACGACTGCGGAATTTATCAATACGTCCGGCAGTATCTACCAGTTTCATCTTACCCGTATAGAACGGATGCGATGTGTGGGAAATTTCGAGTTTCACTAACGGATAGTCGTTACCATCTTCCCATTTAACAGTTTCTTTTGTTTCTATGCAAGATTTAGTAATAAAAGAATAGTCGTTAGACATATCCTTAAAAACAACTAATCTATAATTCTTTGGATGCAAATCAGCCTTCATGATCTAAACTTTTTCAGAGGCGCAAATATGGCATTAAAATCTTAAAGATCAAAATCAATTTTCAACTTGTTCTGTAAAAATGCCTGTACGAAGCTGAATGCCGTTATTCAGCAGACCGGAACTATTTGAATTCCTCCGGTTTCAGGCATTTAGCCTTCTGATAATATCAGGGGTGCTGCCTCTGTATTATTGCATCAGCATGACCTTATCCACGCCGATATCGCTCTTCAAACTAAACCTTGCCTTAAAGTTTTTGTATCTTTGTATAACTGAATTCACAAGTATTTTAAAGGGTATGAATGTTCCGGTGTATTTAGACAATAATGCTACAACTCCCATGGATCCCAGGGTTCTGGAAGATATGCTGCCTTATTTTACACAAAAATTCGGAAATGCGGCCAGCCGCAATCATTCTTTTGGCTGGGTGGCCGAAGAAGCCGTTGACCATGCACGTAGTTGGGTAGCACGTCTGATCGGAGCCGCCGACAGTGAAATAATTTTCACTTCAGGGGCAACTGAAGCCGATAACCTGGCGATTAAAGGCGTCTTTGAAATGTACCGGAATAAAGGCAATCACATTGTCACCTGTGCCACAGAGCATAAGGCGGTACTTGATACCTGTAAGCATATTGAAAAGCTGGGAGGGACTGTCACTTATCTTCCGGTAAAGGAAGACGGCTTAATAGATCCTGATGAACTGGAAAGATCCATTACTGATAAAACGATTCTTGTTGCCATCATGTATGGCAACAATGAAACAGGAGTGATCCAGCCGGTCGCCGAAATTGCGGGTATTGCCCACAGGCACGGAGTATTATTTTTCACCGACGCTACACAGGCAGTTGGCAAAATCCCTATAGATGTCAATACAGACGGGATTGATCTGATGGCATTTTCAGCGCACAAAATGTACGGTCCTAAAGGCATTGGGGCATTATACATACGACGTAAAAACCCAAGGGTTAAGATTACTGCGCAAATAGATGGCGGAAGCCACGAGCGGGGTATGCGCTCTGGAACCTTAAATGTGCCCGGTATTGTGGGCTTTGGCAGGGCATGCGAGCTGTGTTCCGTTGAAATGAATGAAGAAGCGATACGGTTATCTGCACTGCGTGATAAACTCGAAAATGCACTCACAGAAATTGAAGAGACCTATGTAAATGGCAGCAGACAGCACAGGTTGCCCCATGTCAGCAATATAGCATTTAAGTATACAGAGGGAGAAGGACTGATAATGACAATGAAAGGCCTGGCGGTATCATCAGGCTCTGCCTGTACTTCTGCGTCTCTTGAACCATCACATGTGTTAAAAAGTCTTGGCCTTTCTGATGATTTGGCACACTCTTCGATAAGATTTGCCCTGGGAAGGTTCACAACAGAAGAAGAAATTGATTTTGCGATCGGTCAAGTAAAGAAAGCGGTTGACAACCAGCGCACTCTTTCACCTGTATGGGAACTGTTTAAAGAAGGTATAACATCTCAAATCTATATAAAATGATAACAATAACAGATAAAGCAAAAAACCAGATAGATAATCTGGTCCGTGAGGGAGGAATGGGGCCGTCTCATTTCCTGAGGGTTTCTGTAGAAGGCGGCGGATGCTCCGGGCTCTCTTATAAACTTGATTTTGATACTATTGAAAAACCAGGCGACCAGTTCTTCGAAGATAAAGGCGTACGTATTGCACTGGATATGAAATCCTTCCTGTATCTTGCCGGAACAGAACTGGACTTTACAGACGGATTGAACGGCAAGGGATTCAACTTTCATAATCCTAACGCTACCCGTACCTGCGCATGCGGAGAAAGCTTCGCAGTATAGAAAATTTAAAATAAGATAGTATATTTGCAAAAAAAGGGGCCCACGCCCCTTTTTTTATGGCACAGATTATGTATATTGCTGTTTAAACAAATAACCATTAATAAATTTTGAAAACCGAATTCAGCACAGTTCCCAGGTTACTACGTAACGTTGTTATTAACATCCATCCGGAGACAGAAACTTTTCTTATATACAAAGAAGGTGATAGCTGGAAGGAAATAAGTTATAAACAAACACTCGATAATGCTGACGCTATATCAAGCTATCTCCTGGAAATGGGGATTAAAAAAGGCGACCGGCTTGGATTTATCATAGAAAATTCTCCCCAGTATATTTATTACGACCAGGGGCTTCAGCAGATTGGAGCGGTAAATGTTTCTATCTACCCTACACTTGCCGAACACGAAATAGAATATATCCTGAATGACGCAGGAGTGAGAGCCATCCTCGTTGGAACACCCTTTCTGTTAAGGAAAATAGTAAAGATTGCCAATAATTGCCCCTCACTTCAAAGGATCATCCCAGCTTTTGACGATTATGAGAAACATCTTGGCGACCAGCATCTGAATGCAGGCGTTATTGGATTTACGGCACTCATCGGGGAGGGCAGAAAGAACCTCCCTGTTTATCACAAGCAAATTGATGCCTGTCGCGAAGCGGTGCTTCCATCCGATCTTTCAGCATTAATTTACACGTCGGGTACAACAGGTATCCCAAAGGGAGTAATGTTAACTCATCATAATTTCACCGAAAATGTCAGGGTCTCGCTTCAGCAGATTCCCTTCGTTACACCATACGAAACGTTTCTCTCTTTTCTTCCGCTCTCGCATGTATTTGAGCGTACTGCTACCTATCACATTTGCTGTGCCAGTGGCTCTAAGATCGCCTTTTCTCAAAGCCTTGAATTGCTGGCCCGCAACATGGAAGAAATAAAACCCACCTTTATGAACTGTGTACCCAGGCTGCTTGAGCGGATTCACGATAAGTCTATAAAAACTGCTACGCAGGCAGGGGGAGCAAAAGCACGGATCTTTAACTGGGCCCTCGATACCGGGAAAAAATACAGGGAGACCAGGGAAGCGGGCAAAAAGCCCGGTCTTATCCTTACACTCCGGCAGAAGCTTGCCGACAAACTGGTATTCAGTAAAATCAGGGAAAAAACCGGTGGCCGCTTAAAATGCCTCCTTTCCGGCGGTGCTGCACTTCCCAAAAATGTGGGAGAGTTCTTTGGCGACCTTGGTATTAAAGTACTCGAAGGCTTTGGCCTCACCGAAACCTCTCCTATTATGTCGATCACGGAATTCGACCGCCAGGTTTATGGAACTGTTGGAAGGATTATTCCGGGAATAGAGGTTGGCATCCAGGACGTCGATACCAGGAAAATTTATACCGTGCAAACCTACGATACCTTTAACCCGTCATTCGAGTCGCCTGAGGGTGAAATAATCGTCCGTGGCCATTGTGTGATGAAAGGTTACTGGAATAAGCCTGAAGAAACAGCCCTGGTTATAGATCCCGAAGGTTGGTTCCATACAGGCGATGTAGGTCTTTTCCATAAAGGAAACCTTAAAATAACCGACCGCATCAAAAACATCCTGGTAAATTCTTATGGCAAGAACATCTATCCTACACCGGTAGAAAACACTTATTTAAAAAGCCACCGGATAGAGCAGATCTTCCTGATAGGCGATAAGAGAGAATATATAACCGCTATTGTGGTGCCTTCTAAAGAAAGCCTTCAGGATGAATTTAAACTTAAGGAAGAATTCTTTCAGCGCCCTGAAATGTTTATCGAAGATAAAGAGATTACAGACTGGATCGGCCAGGACATCCGTCGTTTGTCTAATGAGCTGGCTAAGTTCGAACGCATTAAAAACTTCAGGGTAAAACGCAATCCCTTTACCATCGAGGCCGGCGAAATGACCCCCTCATTAAAAGCCAAACGTAAAGTGATTGAGAAGAAATATGCAGAAGATATAGACAAGCTCTATCAGGAGGAAGAGGCCGGCAATTAGAGGTATCCTCAAAAGCCGGCAGGCATTTTTCCCGGCTGAGGCTCTGGTTTCCGGTATCCGGCAACCATTTTCTGACCGCTAATTACCAATAATTGCTACTTTTGCAGAAATTACACAAACACAATGAGTACAGGATTATCCGAACAGGAGATTTTACGCCGCGAAGCATTAAATCAACTCAGGCAGTTGGGCATCGACCCTTACCCTGCTGAAGCGTATGAAGTAAACGTTACAGCCCGGGACATTAAAGAAAACTACGAAAGGGATAAAACCTCTTATAAGAATATCAGCTTTGCAGGCCGCATTATGGGCCGCAGGATTATGGGCAGCGCATCCTTTGCCGAGCTGCAGGATTCAACAGGCCGCATCCAGGTATATATTAAACGTGATGATATCTGCCCCGGTGAAGATAAAACTTTATATAACACAGTATTTAAAAAGCTGCTCGACATTGGCGATTTTATCGGTGTAAAAGGCTTTGTGTTCACTACCCAAACCGGCGAAATCTCTATTCATGTAACAGAATTTAAGATCCTTTCCAAATCGCTCAAACCGCTGCCCATTGTTAAGCGCGATGAACAGGGAAATATCTACGACGGATTTACAGACCCTGAATTAAGATACAGGCAGCGCTATGTCGACCTCACGGTAAACCCTCACCTGAAGCAGATTTTCATCAACCGCTCCAAAGTGATCAACGTGATGCGGAATTATTTCGACAACCAGGGATGGATGGAAGTAGAAACCCCGATACTGCAACCGATCCATGGCGGGGCCGCCGCGCGGCCGTTTAAAACCCACCATAATACCCTGGATATGCCGCTTTATCTTCGCATAGCCAACGAGCTTTACCTTAAACGCCTCATCGTGGCGGGATTCGATGGCGTATATGAGTTTGGCAAGATGTTCCGCAACGAAGGAATGGACCGCACCCATAATCCGGAGTATACCTCTATGGAGATCTATGTAGCTTATAAAGATTACATCTGGATGATGTCGATGGTTGAGGAGTGCCTCGAGAAAATTGCCCTGGCTATCCATGGCACGTCAATTGTAAAAGTTGGTGAACATGAGATCGACTTTGCAGGCCCATACGAAAAATTATCCATGTTTGGAGCAATACAAAAGTATACAGGTATTGACGTTTCTCAAATGGACGAGTCACAGCTCCGGCAGGTATGCCGCGACCTGAATATTGACGCAGATAAGTCAATGGGAAAAGGCAAGCTTATAGACGAGATCTTCGGCGAAAAAGTGGAAGCCAATCTGATACAGCCCACATTCATCACCGATTATCCGGTAGAGATGACTCCTCTGGCAAAGAAACACCGTAGTATAGAGGGACTGGTAGAAAGATTTGAGATATTTGTAAATGGTAAGGAAATCGGGAATGCCTATTCCGAATTGAACGACCCTATAGATCAGAGGACCCGTTTTGAAGATCAGCTGTTACTTGCGAACCGCGGTGATGAGGAAGCAATGGCTATGGACGAAGATTTTCTTCGGGCTCTTGAATACGGCATGCCGCCAACCTCTGGGCTGGGCTTTGGTATAGACCGGCTTGTGATGCTGATGACCAACCAGAGCACCATTCAGGAGGTTCTCTTTTTCCCTCAGATGAGACCTGAAAAGAAATTAAAAGTGGCATCCGTAGACGACTTTGTGTCCATCGGCGTTCCGGCAGAATGGGTGCCTGTTCTCCTGAAAATGGGATTCAATACCGTTGAAGAACTTAAAGCAGCTAATGCCAATAAGGTATTCAACGATCTGGGAGGAATGCGCAAAAAATTAAAACTGGAAATAGCCATGCCATCCAGGGATGCCGTTATGGAATGGTTTGAATAATAAACATAACGAAATACTTAACAAAAGCTTAAAGGCCAGTAAATATTAAATTTACCGGCCTTTTTTATGTTTGTCAATAAAATGGATTATTATGAACTTATCTAGTATTGAAATTACCGAAAACGAATACCTCATTAAACTGAACAAGGAAGATTTCGACCTTTCTTTTATTAATCAGTTGTTGAAAAGGATCCAGGCTGAAAAGCTCTTTTTCTCGGGGAAGAATGTCACAGACGACGATATTATCAGCAAAGCAGCAAAGTCAGACAGAAGCTCCTATTTTGATCACCTCGATGATAAATAACCTGCTTCATTGCTACAATCTCCCTGCAACCGGCCCGGCTCCAATCCCTCTCCAACCTGTATCGTCAGCATCTGCATAATGCCGGCCAATATTACCTTGGTCTGAACCCTCTGGTTTGTACCACCGTTTTATCCAGTTGTCCCATCTGATCCTTCATCATTTTAATCTGCTCTGCCAGCAGTTTATTCTTATCAGCCTTCTTTGCCTCCTGAAGGTACATCGTTGCTTCTCTCTTATTTCGTTTGGCCATGGCTATACCTGCAAGGCTTAACTTGGCGAGGGCAATGTTATGATCCATGGTCATCCCCAGGGAAAGCGCCTTTTTGAAATATTTTTCCGACTGCATTGGGGCTTTGCGCGATTCAATCAATCCTATCAGCAGGTGATAATATCCATGCTGCGCTTTTAACAATTCACTCTCGTAGTTTTTTATGCTCTTCAGCCAGCTCTCGGCCTTCTCCATATTCTCCTTTCTCAGATAAAACTGGGCAATAAGCATCCTCTCGTTAAAGAAAAATGTTACAAATACTATAATAGCAAGAAACAGTACAAGAATGCCCCAGGCCCAATGCCCGAAGATCATTAATGCTATTGAAGATCCCAGTAATGCAAAAGCTAATATTAACCTTAAAAAATTCGGCATATTTTTTATTCCTTTGTTAAAGTGGATGCAAATATCCGCTTATTTAGCCGTTTAAACAAAAAATATAGAATTATGGCAGTTCAAATTGAAGAATACTGGAAAGAAGCGCTTCAGGGTGAATTTGAAAAAGAATACATGAAAAACCTCAGGACTTTTCTTATGAAAGAAAAAGAAGAAGGGAAAATAGTTTTCCCTCCCGGAAGTCTCATTTTTAATGCATTTAACCACACCCCCTTTGATAAGGTGAAAGTGGTGATTCTCGGGCAGGATCCGTACCATGGACAGGGGCAGGCACACGGACTTTCATTCTCAGTGCAAAAAGGAGTTACTCCTCCCCCTTCACTCAAAAACATTTATAAGGAATTAAAGGACGATATTGAAGATTTTACCATCCCCTCTCACGGCGATTTAACCAAATGGGCAGACGAAGGTGTCCTCCTGCTGAATGCAACGCTCACTGTCAGAAAGGGAGAACCCGGCTCCCACCACAACAAGGGATGGGAACTGTTTACCGATCAGGCGATCAGAGAACTTTCAGAAAAGAAAAAAGGTATCGTCTTTTTACTATGGGGTAAAAATGCACAGGCCAAAATCCCCCTGATCGATACAGATAAACATTTTATACTTAAAGCGGCCCACCCTTCCCCCTACTCAGCCAACAGTGGTTTCTTCGGATGCCGCCATTTTTCGAAAGCCAATAAACTTCTTAAAGAACAGGGAATTGAACCGATTGACTGGCATCTATGAATTGAGTTATAGGTTATGGGTTATGAATTTTATTGGTTATGAATTTTATTGGTTATGAATTATGGGTTATGAATTATGAATGACAGACTAAGTTTCATCCCCGGCAACTCATAACTCATAACCCATAACCCATAACTCATAACTCGTCAGTACTCCAGCGGCACCACCGGCTCCTTTTTGCTTGTAGAAAGGATCATCATGGTCTGAAAAGTCTTCACAACCCTGATCCGGCTGATCTTATCCATGATCAGTTTTTCATATGCTTTGATATCCCGCACGTAGATCTTCAGAACAAAGTCACAGCCCCCTGTAACATGATGGCATTCTGTAATCTCCTTAATTTTTTTTACTTCGTCAACAAAAGTCTGGATTGTATTGTTCTGATGGAAGTCCAGTTGGATTTGTATAAACGTTTTGATTCCAAGCCCCAGCTCTTCCTCGTCAACAATTGCGTGATAGCTTTTAATAACGCCAAGATTCTCAAGCTTCCTCACCCGTTCGAGGGTAGGGGCCGGCGAAAGGCCGATTTCATTGGAAAGCTGCAGATTGGTAATGCGGCCATTCTGCTGCAGCGTTTTAAGGATCTGCAGGTCTATTTTATCTGGTTGGTAAGACATAACTTAGAATTAGTCAGCCAATTTAACACAATTTGAAAAAATATTTTATTTTTAGATTAATCTAATTTATATATTAGATTTGCAAAACAGTAATATTACTGTAATAACATGGAGAACTCTTTAGGAGAAGTACATTCAACGATAAAAACTTCCGGTAAAACCGGGTGGCGAAAACTTTTATCTTTTATCGGTCCTGCTTATCTGGTAAGCGTAGGCTATATGGACCCGGGCAACTGGGCAACCGACATAGCCGGCGGCAGCCAGTTCGGCTATAAACTGATCTGGGTATTACTAATGTCGAACCTCATCGCATTGCTATTGCAGTCGCTGAGTGCCCGCCTTGGTATTGTAAGGGGGCTCGACCTTGCCCAGGCCTCAAGGAACGCCTATCCCCGTTGGGCCAATTACCCCCTGTTTGCCCTGGCACAGATTGCTATTATAGCATGCGACCTTGCCGAAGTGATCGGAATGGCCATTGGTTTACAATTACTGTTCGGACTGCCGCTTATTTTCGGGATCTCCATTACTATATTCGATACCATTTTGCTGATGTTCCTACTCAATAAAGGAATGCGGACTATGGAAAGCTTTATTGTCTCTATGGTATTTATTGTAGGACTTTCTTTTCTCGCCGAAATGTTTATCGTACAACCTAACTTCCATGAAGTAATGAAAGGGTTCGAGCCCTCATTTCTAAGCGGTAACTCCCTGTATATAGCTATCGGGATTATCGGGGCAACTGTAATGCCGCATAACCTTTACCTGCATTCGTCCCTTGTTCAGACCCGCAAAATAGAACGGACTCCCGAAGGTATCCAGGAATCATTAAAATTTAATTTAATTGACACTTCAGTGGCACTTAATCTTGCTTTCCTGGTAAATGCTGCCATCCTCATCCTTTCGGCCGCTGCTTTTTTCAAGAATGGCTTTCACCAGGTAGCCGAAATACAGGATGCGCATAAGCTGCTTCAGAATATTTTCGGATCGCTTGCTCCTGCCCTGTTCGCCATAGCGCTGATTGCCGCAGGGCAAAGTTCTACAGTAACAGGAACGCTTGCCGGTCAGATCGTCATGGAAGGACATTTAAATCTCAGGATCCAGCCCTGGATCCGGCGCCTGCTTACACGTTTGATGGCTATCATTCCGGCATTTTTTACCATTCTCTATTTCGGTGAAGGAGCGCTCGGCGGTTTACTGGTATTGAGCCAGGTAGTACTGAGCCTTCAACTGGGATTTGCTGTTATTCCGCTCATCCATTTTAACTCAGATAAGAAGCTCATGGGCCAGTTTGCCATAAAACTCTGGGTTAAGATCCTTGCCTGGCTTAGTGCCGCCATTATTGTGACCCTTAATATAAAACTGATATTTGAGGAAGTTTCAACCTGGATAAAAGTATCCGACAACAATTGGTGGATCTTCATATTTGTGCTGCCTGTAATTCTTGGCACTATATTTCTGCTTCTGTATGTGTCATTCCATCCGCTCATATCCAGGGGCCAGACAGAAACATTTAACGCTCCGCACGGGCAGGCGCTTGAGATATCCGATCTCGAAGGAGTAGTTTATTCCAATATTGGCATCCCGGTAGACTTTTCCATTCATGATAAAAATACGATCCGCAATGCTTTGATCCAGGGAGGGAAAAACGCGAAATACTATCTGATACACATAGTAGAAACGGCCGGGGCCACCTATCACGGCGAGAAGGTTCTTGACTTTGAAACAAAGAGTGATTTTGACAATCTTCAGAAATACAAACTGAATCTTGAAAAGTTAGGATATGAAGCGGACGTGCTCATTGGCTACGGGAGAACAGCAAAAGCGATCTCCAGGCTTGTCAGAGTCAACAACGTAGACCTTTTGGTAATGGCAGCACACGGGCATAAAGGCCTCAAGGATATTATCTTCGGCACCACCCTCGATTCGGTAAGGCATAAGGTAAAGATCCCTGTACTGATTGTCCGTTAAAAGCCCCGATAGAATTACTCTTTCCTTATACTGATAAACTACTTTTCGCTATACGAATAGACTGCTTTTCCGTATACAGATAGCGTTACTTCTTCTCTATAAATGACTGCAGCTCCTTGCTGCTGATTTCCTTCTTAATATCAATATATCCCGGATAATTGATCTTTTCATTTCCCACCATAAAAGAAGGCTTAATTTTCATGGTAACCATCGCTTTCCTCTCTGAGCCTTTAGAAAAAAATTCAGAGATTGCCTTCTGATTTTCAGCGTCAGAAAGTATTGGATAAAGATCTGAATCTATTCTGATGGGAATCACCGTAATCCCTCCGTCAGCAGCAATGCTGACTTTCTGATTGTAATATCCGCTGGTCAATTCCGTATCCGCTATCAGAATTTTATATTCAAACTGGTTTATTCCAGCCTCAGAACTCCCGGGGTTTTGTATTTTCATCCGCAGATTGCCCTTTAAAGGGATCTTTTGCTGCATGAGGCCAAAGACAAGCGAGGGCGCCTCCGATAAATTAAACCCATTCCGGCCGACTAACCGCGAAATATCCGTGCCCGCCAGATATACACTATCGGCAGAAGCTATAGTGTAGGTACAGTTCCTGAGAGCGGCAAGCTGATCGGCCTGGGAACTGAGCCCGCATGAAGAAACAACAACCAGGAGGCCTGCAAAAAGAAAATTTATTGTTTGTTTTACAAGCATCAGCAGATATGTTTTATGGATATCATTAATTTCGTTGATATCATTAATAATATTATGAAGATAAAATAACTTATTACATTTATAGCAAAGAATATCAGGCTATCTGCTACCTATAACTCACAACCTGTATCCCGCAACTCACAACTCACAACTCACAACCTGCAACTCACAACCTACATCCCACAACCCACAACCCGCAACCTCAAATCACCGAATCAATTGACTTTCTGCGCACTTCCGCCGCTCTTGCCGATTTAAACTGCGACGGGGTTTGGCCTGTAACACGCTTAAACTGCGACGACAGGTGCTGCACACTACTGTAACCAAGCTTATATGAAATTTCGCTCAAATTAAGTTCAGCATAAAAAAGCAGTTCTTTGGCCTTTTCTATTTTCTGACGAATGATATACTGCTCTACGGTGATTCCCTCTACAGAAGAAAACAGGTTGCTCAAATAGTTGTAATCATGATGCAGCCCCTCAGCGATCAATTCCGACCAGTTCACTTTCAGATCAAGACTTTCAGTATGATGGATCCTCTGTATGATGACATTTTTAATCCGTTCGATAATCCGCATTTTGGTATCATCAAGCATCTCAAAACCCAAATCGTGGAGAC
>JAATFW010000187.1 GCA_015654985.1 Sphingobacteriales bacterium
ATAGAAGGCTGCAACTATAAGCTGCAGCAGCAACTTATTAATACTTCACCCGTTGAGCTCGCTAAAATATTTATTTCAGGCTCTTTATACGATGGTGAAATGATCTTTCCTCCTATCCCGAACCTGATATTTACAAGGGATATCGGCATTACCATTAACAATTTTATCCTGCTTAATAAACCTGCAAAAAAAGCAAGATCAAGGGAAACTCTCCTGGCAAGGTATATATTTTTTAATCATCCTATGTTCAGCGGATACAGGGATAACATTCTTGAAATACCCGCTACAGTACAATACTTCCTGCGGCCGGGGGAAGAACATGGCGAAAAAACCACCATCGAAGGCGGCGACGTAATGGTAGTCAGCGCAGATCATGTGATAATCGGATGCAGTGAGCGCACTTCTGCCAGCGGGGCCAGCGAGGCTATTAAACTCCTGTTCGAACAGAACGTCATCAAAAAGGCTACCGTAATTAAAATACCGCATAAACGCGATTTCATGCATATAGATACCATTTTTACCCAGATAAACAGGAATACATGGGTAGTTCTCGGGTCTATTTCCTCTCAGCAGAAGCACAACGGCTCAGAGCCTGTAGACTATCTTTCGGAAAAACGCAATAAAGAAAAGCCGGAGATCTTTCAGTTCGAAAAAGACAGGATCAATAAGCCCGCGATGTTTAATTGTATTGAGGACCTGCTTACCGATATCAGCAAAAACGACCTGGACTGTAAAGAAGAAATACAATTTATTTATTCCGGAAACAATCATTTCCCCTTTGATGTTCGCGAGCAATGGACAGATTCATGCAACCTCCTGGCCCTTAAAGAGGGTGTGGTGATGGGCTATGACCGTAATGACAAAACCGTTGAAGCTTTTAAGGAAAAAGGTTTTTCTGTTATCGGTGCCGAAGAACTGGTCGGCAAACTCGAACGCGATGAGATCGTCCCCGCCAACATGGAAAACACCCTGATCTTAATGCCCTCGGCAGAACTTTCAAGGGCCAGGGGCGGCTTTCACTGCATGAGCATGCCCCTGCTGAGAGAACCACTGCGCCCACTCATAACCCATAACCCATAATTCATAACCCATAATTCATAACCCATAATTCATAATTCATACCCCCCTCAACGCGCGTGCAAACCACCTCCTCCATATTAATGATCAGACCTGTACGGTTTGGATTTAATGAACAAACAGCCCTTAGCAACAGCTTTCAGGATGAGCAGCAGAGAAACAACCCGGTCCAGGATGCAGCTCTGAAGGAATTCGATCATATGGCTGAGGTGCTGAAAGCAAATGGGGTCGATGTAATAATAGTTGAAGATACTCCTGAGCCTCATACTCCCGATTCGATTTTTCCGAATAACTGGATTTCAACACATAGCGATGGAAGTATTTACCTTTATCCTATGGCGGCTGAAAACCGGCGGCATGAAAGAAGGACTGATATCGTTCAGCTTCTCCGGCAAAATTTTGAGGTTACAGAACTTACAGATTTGAGCTTCTTTGAATCAGAAGGCAAATTTCTTGAAGGGACGGGAAGCATGGTATTAGACCGGGTAAATAAACTTGCCTATGCATGTCTTTCGCCGCGTACCAATAATGCAGTACTTGACGAATTTTCAGGGCGAAGTGGTTATAAAACAATAGGTTTTCACGCTTTTGCAGATAAAACGCCAATCTATCATACCAACGTGATGATGTGCCTCGGAAAAAGTTTTACCGTGATATGCCTTGAGTCTGTACCTGATGAAGATGAGAAAGCCTTACTGTCAACGAATCTTAAAAACTCAGGTAAAAAAATCATTGAAATAAGTTCAGATCAGATGCACCACTTTGCAGGCAACATGCTTCAGTTGAAAAACAACCGCGGGGAGAATCTTCTTGTATTGTCAGAACAAGCATACAATTCACTTAACAACCAACAAATAAGCCAGTTAGGATCTTATTGCAAACTAATTCAGGTACCTTTAAATACTATTGAAACATCGGGTGGCGGCAGTGCCAGATGCATGATTGCGGAGATTCATCTGCCCCGTCGTCATTCATGACTTTCCATAGCAATGTCATTTCTCTTTTTTCTTGTTCATCATTCTTGTTTCTTAATATATTATTCATTAAAAAATCACATTTTTGCGAAAATTTTAATTAATGCAGAGTTACGAAGAATTTCTTGATCTGAGTGTGGGTTTCCCCCAGGAGGGGTTTGAGGTAATAGATGACGAGTTATATTTTCATGATCTTAATCTGATGGAAATGATTGAGACGTACGGGACACCCCTGCGCTTCACATACCTGCCTTTAATTACCAAAAAGATCCAGCAGGCTAAACTGTTGTTTCAGCATGCCATTATCAACAACAATTATCGCGGCAGCTATATGTACTGTTATTGTACTAAAAGCTCCCATTTTAAACACGTTGTTGAAGAGGCCCTGAGAAATGACATCCATCTGGAAACATCTTCAGCATTCGACATGCCGATGATCGACGCCCTGGAAAAGAAAGGTGTGGTAAACAAAGACATCACGGTAATCTGCAACGGGTTTAAAACATACCAGTACAAACAGTACATCATCGATATGTTCCATGATGGATTCAAAAATATTATCCCGGTTCTTGACAACAAGGAAGAGTTTAATATTTACGACGATGAACTCGATATCCCCTGCAGCCTTGGAATGCGAATCGCCGCTGAAGAGCAGCCTGATTCGCAGTTCTACACTTCAAGACTGGGCATCCGCATGGAAGACGTGATCGATTTTTATAATAATAAGATCGCTTCAAATCCGAATTTCCAGGTAAAACTCCTTCATTTCTTTATTAACTCCGGGATCTCCGATACTCCCTATTACTGGAATGAGCTGGAAAAATATGTAACCCTGTACTGCAAGTTCAAAAAGATCAATCCTGATCTTACCACCCTTGATATCGGCGGAGGCATGCCCTTTAAAGATTCGCTGGTGTTCGACTTCGATTACGAATACATGGTGAACGAAATTGTAAAGCGGATCAAGGAGATCTGTGCAGAGCATGACGTAATGGAGCCCGATATCATTACCGAATTCGGTAAATATACCGTAGCAGAGGCATCCGGAATTCTCTATAAAGTACTCGGCCGCAAGCAGCAGAACGACCGCGAAAAATGGCTGATGCTGGATGGCTCGTTCATCACCAACCTGCCTGATGTTTGGGCTTTGAACCAGAAATACATCCTGCTGCCCATTAACAATTGGGACAGCGAATACGAGCGCGTAAACCTTGGCGGCATTACCTGCGACGGCCAGGATTACTACAACCAGGAAGCGCACATGAACAG
>JAATFW010000122.1 GCA_015654985.1 Sphingobacteriales bacterium
CGATAGCCTCAAGCTGATCACTACCATCCGTGAAAAAACAGAACTGATAGAGATGCTGGGAGTTGATCATCTTATTATCACTCCTTTCACAAGAGACTTCTCCAATCTTTCGCCCGAAAACTATATCGAACAGGTACTGGTAGGCAAGATCGGGATAAAGAAAATAATCATTGGCTACGACCATCGCTTTGGCAAAGACAGGGCAGGCAACTTCGAACTGCTGGAGCAATATGCCCCCGTATACCAGTACGAAATTGAGGAAATTCCAGAGCAGGATATGCACGATGTGGTGGTGAGCTCCACAAAAGTGCGGCAGGCCCTCCTGGCGGGAGATGTTCAAACAGCCGGCGATTTTCTCGGTTACCCTTTCCAGCTAAGAGGTAAAGTAATTAAAGGCGATCAGCTTGGAAGAAAAATGGGATTCCCCACAGCCAACCTTCTCACCGAAGAAAGCTATAAACTGATCCCGGCCGATGGTATTTACGCTGTATGGGCAGAGCATCCTGCACCAAACGCTAAAACTGACCCGTCTGACAAAACAACTCATCACCCATCACCCATCACTCATCATAACCTCTATAAGGGCATGGCCTACATCGGCAACAGGCCTACAATTAATGGGATGACCCGGAACATTGAAGTGAACATTTTTGACTTCGATGAAGAAATTTACGGTCAGGTAATAAAACTTCATTTCCTTAGATTCATCCGCGGCGACATGAAATTCAATGATCTGGCGGAACTTCAGCAGCAGATAGCAAAGGATAAAGAAATAATCCTCGCTTCTTTCCCGCCAGACGCCGCAATTTAAACTTTATAAAATTCTGAATGTTTATAGGGTTTATCTGTAAAACCAGTCTTCCAGAGAAGATAACAGACAGGTAAAATATTGCATATAAAATATATTTTTTCTTAGTTTGGAAGATGAGAGCGCTATACCCACTAAAAAACAAGTAACCCAATGGCAAAATTAAACCTGGATAAACAGGAAGCCGAATTCCTCGACAAAGCGATTAACCAATGGGAAACAGAAGGCTTAATAAATACAGATACCGCGCAGAACCTGCGTTCAACTTATGACATAAAACAATTCGACTGGCGGCGGCTGGCGCAATATTCTTTCTGGATTGCACTGGCATGCGGACTTATTGCCGTTGCTTCGCTGGTGATCAATGACGCCATTATCACCTTCCTGCAAAAGCTTTACAATACACCCGATATTGTGATCAGCATCCTTGCTGCAGCATTTGCGGTATGGTTTTATTATTACGGGCAGAAACAAAAACGCACCCACCCGGGAAGGCTGTTCAGCAATGAGGCCACCATCTTTACCGGTGTGTTATTTACTGCTATCAGCATTGCTTATCTTGGAAAGGCCCTGGATAATGGGTCAGGGCACATCTCACTCCTCTTCCTGATATCAGTTGCAGTATATGGAATACTGGCAATGAAATTCAGTTCAAAACTTATCTGGGCTTTCGCCCTTATCTCTTTAGGCAGCTGGTTCGGCACTGAAACCGGCTATCAGACCAGATGGAGCGATTATTTTCTCGGGATGAACTATCCTCTGCGCTTTGTTATTTTCGGAGCCGTTCTTACCGCCGCAGGCCTCTTTCTTGAAAAAACAAAACGACTGCCGGAGTTTAATACACTGACTTATGTTATCGGACTGTTCTACCTCTTCATCTCCCTCTGGCTCTTATCCATCTTCGGCAATTTCGGCGATTTGGAAGACTGGTTCAAGGTAAAGCAGTTAACTCTTTTTTACTGGGGAATTATTTCGGCAGCAACAGCCCTGGCCTTTATGTTATACGGGCTCAGGAAAAAAGACGCTATCGCCCGCGAATTCGGCATTACCTTTCTTCTCATTAATATTTATACCCGCTATTTTGAATATCTCTGGGATATCACCGACAAAGCGATCTTTTTCGGCATCCTTGCTGTCTCCTTCTGGCTTATCGGCCGCAAAGCAGAGAAGATCTGGAATATCAGGGTGTGAGTTGTGAGTTGCGGGTTGCGGGTTGCGGGTTGAAGGTTGAAGGTTGAAGGTTGAAAGTCCAAACGCTTTAGTAGCTATACGTTGTAAGTTATAAGTCTAAGCGCTTTAGTAGTATTGTTATAATGCAACTCACACCCCTGCAACTTTCAGCCTGCAACCTGCAACCCACAACTTTCAACTTTCAACCCACAGCCACTTTCACCACATGCACTACCGCCAGCGCCAAAAAGATGATTGCGATACTGCGGTTAATGATCTTTGTACTTAAAGCAAATCTATCCTGGATATACCGTGCAAAACGTGCGAAAAGATAGAGGCAGCCGAAAGCGCCGCAACCGGCACCAAGGGAAAAAAGCTGCAGGCCCGGGCCTTCAGTTGTAATCCAGCGGTGCGAGATAAGATAGGTTCCCCCTATCATCCAGAAAGGGATCTGCATGGGATTGAAAATGCCAAGAATTATTCCGTAGCGGATACTGTCGCGGCGCCTGAATTCTACATTTTTCGGATGGCCTGAAGAATGCCAGCTTGAATATCCCAGCACCAGAAATATAGCTATCAGAAGGTAATCAAGCAGCTTCAGCCAGTCCTTATGAGAAGCAAACCATTCCGCA
Organism: Sphingobacteriales bacterium; assembly: GCA_015654985.1. Lineage (GTDB taxonomy): Bacteria > Bacteroidota > Bacteroidia > Sphingobacteriales > Sphingobacteriaceae > Arcticibacter. The sequence goes on from JAATFW010000122.1 coordinate 2,611, forward strand.
AAGTTCATCAGGATAAAGGTACTGACCGTGTCGACCAGGGCAAAAGTGATGATGAAATATACCGCCTGCCTGATTCCCCGGTTCACGGAGATCTGAATAGTGGTAAGATTAATATTACCCAGGGGAATATATCCTGCAAAGTTTATAACAAAGGCTACAAAAAAGGTCAGGAGAAGCATTCTAAGTGGTAAGTTATAAGTGGTAAGTTATAACTTTACTTAATCACTACTTCATACCCGATCTCCACGCCGCCGGCCGCCAGCATATCATGCACCGAGCAGTACTTCTTCACTGCCAGCTCAGCAGCCTTTTCAGCTTTAGCAGGGTCAATATTGCCGGTCAGGTTAAAGATCATGCGGATTTTAGTAAATACAGCAGGAACGGCATCAGCGCGGTCGCCTTCTACAGTAACAGAAAAATCCTTAATCTCCTGGCGTTGTTTTTTCAGGATCTCAATCAGGTCAAGCGAACTGCAGGACCCCAATGCCATCAGCACCAGCTCCATCGGCCGTACACCCCGGCCCTCTCCCCCAATTTCAGGGGAGCCTTCAACGTGTACCTTTAAACTTCCTGATCCTGAGGCCTCAAAAAACACAGCATCATTCACACGGTTTAACTCTACTTTCATATATCTTATTTTGAATTATCCAAAGCCTTTTTTACATCCTCAAGAATATCTTCCAGATCTTCAAGCCCCACAGAGACCCTCACAGAACCAGGATAAATGCCCAGGTTCACCCTTTCATCTTCTGTAAGCTTAGAATGGGTTGTAGAGCCTGGGTGTGTGGCAATAGAGCGCGAATCACCGAGATTAGAAGTAATAAGGATCATCTCCAGGGCATCAAGAAAACGCTTTGCACGTTCAAAACCGCCCTTCACTATAAACGTAACAACACCTCCGCCCTGCTTCATCTGCTTCTTTGCCAGTTCGTACTGCGGGTGCGAAGGAAGGTGGGGATATCTTACGGTCTCTACTTCAGGATGTTTCTCCAGCATTTCCGCCAGCTTCAGGGCGCTGCTGCAATGGCGGTCCATCCTGAGAGTAAGCGTTTCCAGACTCTTTGAAAAGACCCAGGCATTAAATGCCGACATCGCCGGCCCTGTATTCCTGATAAAAAACATCAGCTCTTTAATAAGGTCAGCCCGGCCTGCTACGATTCCCCCCAGCACACGCCCCTGACCGTCCATATATTTTGTTGCCGAATGGCATACCAGGTCAATCCCATACTGAATGGGTTTCTGCAGGTAAGGAGTGGCAAAGCAATTATCAACATTAATGATGATCTGCGGATATTTCTTTTTCAAACCGCCCAGCCATTCCAGGTCAACCAGCTCCAGGCCGGGGTTCGAAGGAGTTTCCAGGAAGATCATCCTGGTTTCAGGTTTGATGGCAGCTTCCCATTCCTCCTGCTTCAGCGCATCCACATAAGTATAGGTAATGCCCCAGCGCGGAAACAACTGGTTAAGCAACTGGTGTGTGGAACCGAACACCGAGCGGCAGGCAACGATATGATCACCGCTTTTCAGCAGTCCTGCCATCGAAGCAAACACAGCCGCCATTCCGGATGCAAAAGCAAGTCCCGCCTCTGCCCCTTCCAGGTCGCACACTTTATCAATAAATTCAGTAGTATTCGGGTTAGAATAGCGCGAATATACATTGCCCTCCTCTTCATCGGCAAAAATCGCCCTGCCCTGTTCAGCATTGTCGAAGATAAAACTTGAGGTAAGGTACAGGGGTACGGAATGCTCACGGTACTGGCTGCGCTCAGCCTGGTTACGTATAAGTCTGGATTGTTCGTTCATGATGTTTGATATCGGAAATCAGATATCGGATACCAGGACAATGCTTGAGACATAGTCCCGACTTAAATTCTTATATCTGAATCAGATTGAAATTGTATATGTGTTTTAATTCCGCTAATATAGGCATTTCATCTATAAAACTGTTCCGGATTCCTTTTATGTCAGGATTTTAGTACCATTTCAATGCCATAAATTTTTGTATTTCCATCAATTACAGCACCGCCAGCACAAAGCTCAGAATGCTCTTCAAATTCAGTGTCCGGGGTTAAAGAGAGATCAGAAGCTATTGAAGTACAAAGCTCAGAATGCTCTTCAAACTAACCAGGATCACGATAACCCCTACAGCCAGCATAATTGATTTCGCGGATATTTTATTTGCCACTCTGGCGGCAATCGGAGAAGCAACAGCGCTGCCGAGTACCAGTCCGCTTACAGCCTCCCAGTGAAGCCCTTTAAGCATGGTAATAAATGTCAGGGAGCTCATAAAAGCCACAAAAAAGCGCGACAGCTTTACCGACCCCAGGGAAAACCGGGCATGGCGCCCGCCGGCAATCAGCGACGACAGCACAATAGAACCCCAGCCTCCGCCTCCCACAGCATCAATGAAACCGCCAAACAAACCGAGGCCCCTGATATTGGTGATTTTCTTCGGGGTGGATTTCTTTTTTCCCGCCAGGTTCAGCGCCTTTTTAAGGATCACAGCCCCCAGGATCAGCGTATATACAGAAACGACCGGCTTGGTATATTTACTGTAATGCTCAAGTGACGACAGGAGATAAGCTCCCGTCATTGCCCCTATAATACCCGGGATCACAAGCATCCTGAATAATTTCATATTCACATTTCCCATCCTGTAGTGCATCAGTCCCGCAATGCCATTACTCAGTATTTCCGACAAATGGACGGCGGTACTTGCTGATGCGGGCGGAATTCCCATCGAAAGGCTGAAGGTAGTAGAAGTTACCCCGTACGACATGCCGATAGCCCCGTCTATCATCGCAAAAATAAACCCTGCTATCAGAAAATAATAAAATGTAACTGGTATTTCCTCAAAACGTTCCTGAAATGACGGGACAAAGTTCCATAAAAGAACAAAAGCGACCCCAATAATCAGAAGAGAAAACATCCAGAAAATCCATTTCTGACCGGCCAGAACCTTTGGCGGTTCTTCCGCCGGTATAATTTCCTCAGCAACCTCCTCTTCCTTCGTTATAGTACCCATGAATTTAATTTATTATAAGTTGCGTGTTGAAGGTTGTGTGTTGAAGGTTGCGTGATTCCACTTTAAAACGCCGGAAGGTAACGCATGCACACATCCATCATTAATTATTCTGTAACCCCGCAGAACGCCAACTATTATTTAACATAATGCCTTTCACCTTTCACCTTTCACCTTTCACCTTTCACCTTTCACCTTTCACCTTTCAACTTTCAACTTTCAACTTTCAACTTTCAACTTTCAACTTTCAACTTTTACCTCACCTCATCGCTTCCTTCAAAAACTGCCCTGTATACGATCCCTCAACCTTCACCAGGTCCTCAGGCAGGCCTGCAAAAACAAGATCCCCGCCTTTATCACCACCTTCGGGGCCAATATCGATAATCCAGTCAGAACACTTAATGATCTCCATGTTATGCTCTATAACGATGATCGTATTTCCCTGATCGAGCAGGGCAGAAAAAGACTTAAGCAGCTTCTTAATGTCATGAAAATGAAGGCCGGTGGTCGGCTCATCAAAGATGAAGAGTGTTTTATTGCTGTTATTACCCCTGATCAGGAACGAAGCCAGCTTGATACGCTGCGCCTCGCCGCCCGAAAGCGTGTTCGACGACTGGCCCAGCTGCACATATCCCAAACCAACATCCACCAAAGGCTGTATTTTACTGATAATTTTAGGTTCATCCTTAAAGAAGGCAAGGGCCTCCTCAATGGTCATCCCCAGAATGTCAGCAACATTTTTCTCACGGTATTCAACATCGAGCACATGCTGTTTAAAGCGTTTGCCGCCGCAAGATTCACAGGGCAGGTAAATGTCGGCCATAAACTGCATCTCGATCTTTACCTCTCCCTCTCCCTGGCAAACATCACAGCGGCCGCCTTCTACATTGAACGAAAATGCCGACGGTTTAAGTCCCGCTGCCTTAGCAGAAGGCTGCGAAGCAAAGAGGTTGCGGATATCATCCCACGCCTTCACGTAAGTTACAGGGTTAGAGCGCGAAGAACGGCCAATAGGATTCTGGTCTACCAGTTCTACCTGCTCTATCAGGCTGTAGTTGCCGCCGATACTATCATAGGCACCTGTCTGCTCACCTGCATAATTGCCAATAACCTTCTGAATGGCAGGCTGAAGGATCCTTTTTACCAGGGAGGTTTTCCCCGAGCCGGACACCCCGGTCACACAGGTCAGCACATTGAGTGGAAACTGCACGTCAATACTCTTCAGGTTATTTTCGCGGGCACCCTTAATTTCAATAAAGTCATTCCATCTTCTCCTGCCCGAAGGCACTTCAATTGCTTCCCTGCCGCTAAGATATTGCCCGGTAAGACTTTTATCATCTTTCAGAATATCCTTATAGGTCCCGGCAAAAACAAGCTCCCCTCCATGAATTCCTGCAGCCGGACCGATATCGATCAGGTGATCGGCCGCTTTCATCATTTCCTCCTCATGCTCCACCACCAGCACAGTATTCCCAACATCGCGCAATGACTTCAAAACCCCGATCAGCCGGTGGGTATCCCTCGGATGGAGGCCGATACTCGGTTCATCGAGCACATACACCGATCCTACCAGGGAACTTCCCAGGGAAGTTGCCAGGTTGATCCGCTGCGATTCCCCCCCCGAAAGAGTGTTCGAAAGCCGGTTCAATGTCAGGTAGCTCAGGCCCACCTCATTCAGGAATTTAATGCGGTTTGTTATTTCAGCAAGCAGACGCTTAGCGATCTTCGCTTCATTCTCATAAAGCTGCAGCGAATTGAAAAAATCAAGCGCTGTATCCAGCGGCATCAGAACAATATCAGTGATCGACTTTCCGCCCACCTTTACATACGAAGCATCTTTACGCAGGCGGCTACCCTTGCATTCAGGGCAATTTGTTTTCCCGCGGTAGCGCGAAAGCATCACCCGGTACTGAATTTTATAAGTTTGCGTTTCAAGTTCGGCAAAGAAATCATCAAGTCCCCTGAACCATTTATTTCCCGTCCATAACAGCCGGCGCTGTTCTTCGCTGAGCTGGTTAAAAGCACGGTGTACCGGGAAATCAAATTTCAGGGCATGCTTCAGCAGCTCATCCAGCCAGGCCCTCATCTTCTCCCCTCTCCACGGAGCAATAGCACCGTCGTAAACCGACTTGTTCTTATCAGGCACCACAAGGTCCTCGTCAATGCCGATCACTTTTCCGTAACCCTCGCAACGTTTACAAGCCCCGTAAGGATTATTAAAGCTGAAGAAATTGGGCGAAGGCTCCTCAAAGCGGATATCATCCAGCTCAAAGCGGTCGCAGAAAGGAAGCATACGGCCATCCTCTTCCACCAGGCAGTCGCCCTTTCCCTCGAAGAAAGCCGTCTGCACCGAATCGGCCATGCGGCTCAGGGTTTCCTCTTCCCGGTTCACAGAAATACGGTCTATTACTATTTTAAGTTTGCCGTCGTCAGTAAGCTTGTCATTTACAACGGCAGCATCCTCCAGCAGGTCTTCAATACGCGCAGGTTTGCCGTCTGCATATACCCGCAAAAAACCTTTCTGCAGTAATACAGCCAGTTCCTCTTTCAGCGACCGGTTATTATGCGGATGCAGGGGGCAAAGAATAGTAACTAACGTTCCTTCCGGAAGCGAAGCGATAAAATTAACAACGCTGCTCACGGTATCCCGCTTCACTTCACGCCCCGATACCGGAGAAAATGTTTTGCCGATCCGCGAAAAAAGCAGTTTCAGGTAATCATAGATCTCCGTAGATGTTCCCACTGTAGAGCGGGGATTGCTGGTGATCACCTTCTGCTCAATAGCAATAGCCGGCGCGATCCCTTTAATATAATCCACCTCCGGCTTGTTCATCCTTCCCATAAACTGGCGGGCATATGAAGAAAGGCTCTCAACATACCGCCGCTGCCCTTCAGCATATAACGTATCAAAAGCAAGCGACGACTTTCCCGAGCCCGACATACCGGTAATGACTACCAGCTTATTTTTCGGAATATCAACATCTATATTCTTCAGATTATGAACACGCGCACCTTTTATTAAAATATATTTTTTAGGATCTTTTTCTGATTCAATCATTTTTTGAGTGTATATCAGGGATTGATCAGCTCATCAACATGCCTGCGATCTGTCCCGTCCTTTTCAGTTGGTAATGTTTGACTGTAAGTATTTCCAGCACTACCTGCAGAATTACAAACTTAGATAAATTGCTTTTATATGCAAAATACATAACCCACATATAAAAGCAGTTTATTCACTGTATCATCCGTTCTTAAAGGCGTTCATGAGTGCTTACGCTTTATCGCTCTCCCATCATCAACCTTTGAGAAACAGTTTTACAGATGAAATTTATTAAATCCTGTAAAAATTATATGTGCATAAGTGTCCCGCAAAAAAAATGTTGCAACATTTGCAATAATATTATTATATTTGATAATAGATTTTTCACACACACAGGCAAAACACGTAACAGGAGAAAATATTTGGAGAGACTCTACTTAAATACTTTTTATTATCATAACAATTAAAGGGGAATTAAAAGAGAGGAGTCCTATGAAACTTCAAGGGAAGAATGACCAGGAGCTGATACATTTATATATTAGTGGTCAGGAGGCGGGTTTGGAAGAACTTATACGCAGACACAAATCCAAAATTTATACATCAATTTATATGCTGGTCAAAGACCAGTACCTGGCGGAAGATATCTTTCAGGATACCTTCATCAAGGTAGTTAAAACATTAAAAACAGGCAGGTACAACGAAGAAGGGAAGTTTCTGCCCTTGGTACTTCGTATTGCCCATAATTTAGTGATAGACTATTTCCGCAAGGATAAGCGTACGCCTGTAATCACCAACGGCGATGGCTTCGACATTTTTGACGTGCTGGGCTTTTATGATGAAAGTATAGAAGACCGCATGATCAGGGAGCAGACGCACAAAGATCTTCGTAAGCTGATCCAGATGCTGCCATCAGAGCAAAAAGAAGTATTGATCATGCGCCATTACGGCGATATGAGCTTTAAGGAAATTGCTGATGTCACGCAGGTAAGCATTAACACAGCTTTAGGCCGTATGCGCTATGCCCTTAATAACCTGCGTAAGATGCTGCAGGCTAAAGAACTGAGCATTAAAGTAAACTGAGCAATAAAATTTTCATTACAATAAAATAATTTCATAAGCAATGCCGTTTATATAAAAACATATAACCAACGGCATTGCTTATGATACCTTTTTCTACCCTCCCGTCAGGCTTATTTCCCGCAGAGGAAATACAAAGCGACACCCTGTTCCGGCTCACAGATGAAGACGAAACTTTTTTCCGTTCTATCCAGGAGAAACTCAACAAAGAGTTGAAAGAACCACAAAAGGAGACCGTTAAATACATCCTTCAATACTCGCTTGAATTCAAAGTTAAAGACTGAAGGCTCCGGACCTTTGTTTTAAGCCGACCGGTTATTACCTTTACATATGCTAAGAAAAGATCGGTTTAAGGCATTCGTTGACTATTTTTCCGCGCACCAGCCGGATGCAAAAACAGAACTTCATTATTCCAACCCTTACGAATTGCTGGTAGCTGTAATTCTCTCCGCCCAATGTACCGACAAGCGGATCAATCAGGTTACACCTGCACTTTTCGACCGTTACCCCGATGCCTATAGCCTTGCGGCGTCAACACCGGAAGAAGTTTTTCCTTATATCCGAAGCGTCAGCTACCCGAACAATAAAGCCAAACACCTGGTGGGTATGGCCCGAAAACTTACAGGTGAGTTTCGGGGAGTAGTACCCTCTTCTATTGAAGATCTTCAGAAAATGCCGGGAGTTGGCAGAAAGACAGCAAATGTAATAGCATCCGTGGTATACCAGGCCCCGGCCATAGCTGTTGATACCCATGTATTCCGTGTAGCCAATCGTCTCGGCCTCACACAAAATGCACGGACACCCCTTGCTGTCGAAAAACAACTCATGCAGTTCCTCCCCAAAGAAACACTGGGCCTCGCCCATCACTGGCTAATTCTTCATGGAAGATACATTTGCGTCGCCCGGAAGCCCAAATGCGAAATCTGCCCCCTCACCTGGTTCTGTAAATATTATGAAAAGGTGAAAAAAGTTGAAGGTTCAAGGTTGAAAGTTGAAGGTTGAAAGTTGAAGGTTGAAGGTTGAAGGTTGAAGGTGCTAAGTTATGGGTTATGAGTTGGGTGGTTGGAGGTTTTACAAAAATTGATTGCATATAAAAGTAAATTTATCAGCCTCTCATCAGCCTTTGAGAAACAGTTTTATAGATGAAATATAAATATGTAAAATAACTTTTGCACATTCTTTGTTACTTCCTTCTAATATTCTGATACTTGTAATACAACTTCAAGGTTACCAGATACAACGCTAAAGACAGAAACAATTCAACAACAATATACGCAATGACACCAATCCATAACCCATAACCCATAACTCCCAACGTACAACTCACAACCCGCAACTTGCAACTATATACTAAAAATATTATCTTTACACCTGAAAAAACTAAATAAATGAGCAACTCAGATAAACTAAAAGCACTGCAGCTTACGCTGGATAAATTAGAAAAATCATATGGCAAGGGCACTGTAATGAAGCTGGGAGATACAGCCGTAGAGCCAATAGAATCTATTTCAACAGGTTCCATAGGCCTTGATATTGCATTAGGCATCGGAGGCCTTCCAAAAGGGCGTGTTATTGAGATTTACGGTCCGGAATCGTCAGGAAAAACCACCCTTGCCCTTCACGCTATTGCGGAAGCGCAGAAAAAAGGGGGAATCGCCGCATTTATTGATGCAGAACATGCCTTCGATAAATTCTATGCGGGCAAGCTGGGAGTAGATGTGGAGAACCTGCTGATCTCACAGCCCGACAACGGGGAGCAGGCGCTCGAAATTGCCGACAACCTGATCCGCTCAGGAGCTATCGACATCATTGTGATTGACTCCGTAGCAGCCCTTGTACCCAAAAGTGAAATTGAAGGCGAAATGGGCGATTCAAAAATGGGCCTGCAAGCCCGTCTTATGTCGCAGGCCTTACGTAAGCTCACCGGTACCATTTCGAAAACCGGGTGCTGCTGCATCTTCATCAACCAGCTCCGCGAAAAAATAGGGGTTATGTTCGGCAATCCCGAAACCACCACCGGTGGAAATGCCCTCAAATTCTATGCATCGATCCGTCTTGATGTACGCCGCATTTCGCAGATCAAAGACTCCGACGAAGTTTCGGGTAACAGGGTAAAGGTAAAAATTGTTAAAAATAAGGTAGCACCTCCTTTCCGGATAGCCGAATTCGATATCATGTTTGGCGGAGGAATTTCTAAAGTCGGCGAAATTATCGACCTTGGTGTAGAATACGAAATCATTAAAAAATCAGGCTCATGGTTCAGCTACGGCGACACTAAACTTGGACAGGGCCGCGACGGGGTAAAACAGATCCTCCTTGATAACCCCGACCTGATGGACGAACTCGAAACCCGCATTAAAGAAGCGGTCGCAGGATAATTGAGTTGAAAGTAATAGGTTGAAAGTTGTAGGTTGCGGGTTGCAGGTTTCCAGCGATTTAAAAAAATTGATTTAAATATACAACATACTTTTATAGCTGATAATCATATAGTTGTAATGTTTTTTACAGTTTGTGGGTTGCAGATTGAGAGCGAAGGTTGTAAGTAATAAGTTCCGGCTAAG
>JAATFW010000337.1 GCA_015654985.1 Sphingobacteriales bacterium
ATGGCCATAGCTCTAACAGCGGCCGGGTTAATATATATGGTGTTTTTTGAAGGGTTGCTGGCCGCCCTCGTGTTTTTACTCGAAGTAGTTATCTCAACAGTTTTAAGTATTCTTATTGTTAATATTATTTATCTCCTGGTATTGAAGATAACCAGTCCTTCCAGGTTTAAAGACTTTATTTCTTATTTTCAGATCTTCTTTTCCGTTATAATTTTTGCTCTTTATTACACACTTCCACGGCTTATGCGGAGTTCCTTACTGGAGAATATAGATACTCTCAGTATTAAGGGCACCGCTTTTCTTCCCTCCGTATGGATTGCATCTTTGCATGAACTATTGCGGGGGCCTGGTCTTCCCGACACGAGAACCTGGATCTTCGCAATTTTAGCGCTTATAACTCCCGTTGTATCCCTGTTTCTGATAGTTAAAGTCCTGGCGCCGGGATTTAATACCAGGCTGGGAGCAATCAGTGGGAGCGGGGCAGGAGAGACAGCGGAACAGGAAGTTGTAAAAACAGCCACTGGCTTTGCAGATCGTATTTCAAACATGGTGGCTTCCAATAAAATAGAAAACGCAGGATTCAGGCTGACGTGGATTTTAACTTCCAGGTTCAGGGATTTTAAGGTTAAAGTATATCCTTCATTTGCTTATGTTCCCGTTTACTTTATTTATTTTGGATTTATTAACAGGGCCGGAGGCACTTCTTTTGCCGACCGTTGGGAAGAAGTTAAAAGCGGAAATATGTATCTGCTGCTGGCATACCTTACCGGATTCGTATTGATAGCTGTTCTACAGAACGTTAGCTATACAGACAAGTATAAGGCATCGTGGATCTATTTTGTAACACCCAATGATGAGCCCGGAAGATTGCTTGGCGGAATGTTTAAAGCTGTGGTAGTAAAATACTACCTGCCCTATTTTATACTGGTCTCCATTTTCAGTATGAGCATCAGGGGCCCGCAGATAATAAACGATCTGCTGCTTGCTTTTTTTGTGTCGGTGCTTTACGGGCTGCTAAATGCCCTGTTCCTGGTAAAAGGCCTGCCATTTTCAAAACCACCCATAATAAAAGCCGGAAGCAGGATCCTGCTGTCATTCCTGATTATTATGGTTCCCGGTGCCGTTGGCTTCGCTCATTACTGGCTCTCTTCATATGAAACGGTAATCTGGATCACTGCAGTCATCAGCGGTTTCTTTACCTGGCTGGCTTTCAGGTATTATGTGAGGGAAAGCTGGGAGAGCCTGGAAATGGAGGAGTAGCTGGGTTGAGGCCTGTTAGTTCATGATAATTTGCTGTCACAAGGGAGACCATCCCGGAGCTTGCACCATCCGCATTTTGTATTGATTTCGTGGGGACGAGACATGTCTGATTCCGCAAAAAAAGCGAAGAAAATACTTTACACCTTGTTCGTACCAAGTTCGTTTGAGAGATATTCACTATTATATCGTCTTCACCGGTTGTTTTGCTTGTGGTTTACCAGAATAGCAAAGGGAAGCGAAGAGCGAATGAATCATGAAAGAGGATGGTCGTCTCTACCTATAGCGACTGTTATCCATTAATAAGCGGTATTTTGCTTATCGTGTATTGCGCAATGCGCAAGCTCTTCTGGTATACCGGTACGTTTATGCTCTATTAGCTCATTAAGTCCGTTTAATCGTTCAATATGATCAAATAATTTCATAATAGTAATTTTAATATATAAGCTGTAAAATCAAATTCTAAGAGGCGGCGATGAAATAACGGTATAGGAGGGGCCTGCTGTAAGCATAGATAGGATTGTACCATAAAAACTGAAAAGGCTTTATCCGTCATTACACGAGGTCTAGTCCATGGCAAACACTATCTCCTTAATTGACGTCAATGAGCAATATCTAATTTTTCATGAATTTTCGGGGATAGTAAGAAAAGGACAACAATAAGTATCGTTGAAGATTATTTTTATAAATTGTTGCAAAATTTGCGTTGTACAATTTGTTGACCACATTTCTATTCTGGTCCAGCAAATCCATAGAAGACAATTTGAATTCACCGTTGCTGTTCTTAAATACTCTGTAAGTCAAATAGGCATTCCAGATCGTGAAATTTAATGGATCCCCCCCGGTGGATTTATTGCTGTTCAACGTAATATTGGTATTTAGAGCAAAATTTTTCCTTAACAAATAGTTTAAACTTAAGGTATGCGATAGCGTCGATCCACGAAACTGGGAATTTAACTGGCTCTGTTTCAGATTGCTGAGGAGCACTTTCTCGCGGAATTCAATGTTCAATGCTTCGTTTGTATCATATCCAATGGTCGAAGTCAGGGTTATATCTTCACTGTTGTTCCTGAGAAACTTCTGGTTTATGTAGGTTGGGGATGAGATTTTATCAATATTTCCCGACAACAAAAGTTTGAGATCGGAGGTAGCAAACTTTATAGATTTTCGAAGTTCAAAAAACACTTCGCCCTTTAAATATGAAGATACATTTACCGGATAAACCAGCTGTCGATTATCTGTTGTGATAAAAATGCTATCTGCGATTTTGTTGTTCGAAAGGCTAAGGCCACCGCCGATGTTATAAAGAAATGTATTCTTACTCTTAAGGTTAACATATTCGAACGAAGTTTTAGCGGAATAAATCTTTTCTTCTTTTAAATTTATATTTCCCGCTCTAAGATAATAAACCTGTGAACTGTCTACTAATGCGGCTAGCTGATCGATTTTGGGAATATTTAATTCTGTGCTAAAGTGGGAAGTAATTGTGATCTTATAGCGACCGAATACATCATTAAGTACTGAGACATTCATTTCCGGCACAAAGTCTGAATATTTTCGCCTGATTTTCCTAAAACTATGAGTTGAGGTGTTATTGAAATCAATATCTGTCAACAACAGACCAAGGGAAACCACTGTGCTTTTTTCATATCGTTCAGTAAGCCTTTTGGAAAACATTTTTCTGAATGTAGTACCATATAAAATACTTTGATTTCGATCCAGGTTTTCGTTACTCAAATAAATATTCTTTTTATAGTTTCCGTTCTCGAGGTCGGTCACCGATGAGCTATTCTCTTTACTTGATCTGCCATATTTTGCAACTAAATCTACGTTAAAAATATGATTACCATGCCCAAACAAAACACCATCGATGTCTTCCAGTAAAAATTGAAGGCCATGTTGGCTATCTACTGTAGTATATCGATATATTCTATTAAAATTGATATTAGCCGCCTGATCAGTAACAGAGTTGAATGTTTTTTGAAGATCTGCGTCTGTTTGGCTTTCATTACGTTTACCTGTATATGAAAGGGTAAGCGGCGGTTTTTGCCTTCGTTTATAATGCTGGGGAGAATATCTGTATCTTGCTGTTAAGTAGTAATTTTGAGCAGCAGCATCCTTATTATAATCAGAATTACTATTGCTGAGCTGTTGTTCAGCAGCATCTCTTATTACAACCGAATCCAATTCTGATGTTATTTCATTTTGATGAAAAGAACCGAAATTTATCGAAAAACTTTGATCCGGCTTGATCCAATTATATTTTGCATTGATTGTATTGGAATAAGTTTTCCTGTCACTGGAATTCACATCCTGTTCAAGGTTTTGCACATCATCGTCAAGTGTAGTAATGATTCGATTTTTGGTTGTTTCATATGTTTCCCTGCGCCGGTAAAATTGATTTATTGTTAGAGTACTTTGATTGTTAAATTCCGGTGCTTTAATGAAGTCATACCTAAAATATAATCCGCCAACATATACCTTATTCAAGCCTGGCAACACTAAGTCGGCCTGATTGTCCAAATAATTATTAGTAATTTTATACGTGCTTTTTGACAGCAGGCTACCTATGTCATCTGTGATTTTGTTGGTATTATTCCCTGCACCTGCAACAGAGACCTGCATGCGTCCGGTATAATAGTTAATATTGCCCTCCGCATCGAACCTCTCCCGTGTCCCTCTCCCGACCGATACTTTTCCAAAAAAGCCACTTTCCATCCCCTTTTTCAGCTTAATATTCATTTCCATGATGCTGTCGAGAGGGTTTAGCCTATTTTCTTCCTTTTTGTAAACCTGCACCTTTTCGATGATCTTGCTGGGCAAATTTTGCGTGGCAACCTTAAAGTCTCCACCAAAAAAAGGCTTACCATTGACCATCAATGTTTTAATCTCTTTCCCATTAACTGTGATCTGCCCGTCATTCCATATCGTGATGTTTGGTATCTTTCTCAAAAAATCCTCGGCTACGGCATTAGAATCCATCTTAAATGCCTGAGGATTGAACTCGAGTGTATCGCCATTCATTGTTACCGGAGAAACCCTTACCATAACTTCATTCAGAGAGATCGTCTGCTCGTTCATTATGATAGTTCCGAGATCTTTGGTGCCTCCAGGATCGTCAATCTTAAAATGCCGCGTTTCTACCGCATATCCAACGTTTGAAATCTTTACAAAATAACTTTGCCCAACAACAATGTTGTCAAAAGAAAAAGCGCCATAGGCATCGGTAATCCGAAAACTGACAAAGGTAGAATCGCTCTTGAACAACGAAGCAGTAGCTGACGTTAAAAAATAATTTTTGACTTCGTCTTTAACTTTCCCTTTTAAAATTTGTTTGCCCGCTGCAGCCTGTCCATACAAAAAATTTGTAAAGAGTAAACATAGCACGGTCGATAAGAGTGAAAAAAAACGCAGCATGACAGCAGATATACTATTTTGTCTTTGGTTTTAACTTCACCAGGATTGGATTCAGATCAGAGGTATTCGCAGTAAATATCTGCTGTAACTGCTGAGGATATGCTATTGGGTTTTCCTTGTTCTGTTCGCCGAATTTCAACATGCAGAGAGCGGAAATTGCTGTATAAACATTTTTTCCGTCAAATTTTAGAAATCCTCTGGACATAAAGTTAGTGCCACATGAACTATCTTCTACCGGTAAAAAAAAAGATAGTTTATCGGGAGTCAGATCTTGTAACGATATGGCTGTTGCCTGCGGAATATTATAGGCAATATTTTTTTTAGCGCTCTTAAATTGGCTATAGCAATCCAGTTTAAGGTACAGATAATCGCCGATTGAATACGTGTTAGAAATGCCATACACGACATTTTTGTTTTTTACCAAAAACGGCCATTTCTTTTGTTTATATATGGGATTTGTAAGAAAATCTTTTGGTAACGCCAATTCGGTCGGCAATATAACCTTAAACCTGTATGCAACCTTATCGTTAGTTATTTCAAATAGTTCATAAGAATAATAATTACTATAAAGCGCATCCTTGGCGTCCAGGCCCAGTGAGAGCCTTTCTCCAGAAAAATAGTCATCATCATTGTACCTGCTCATATTAAATGGGAGGTACAGAGCGGTATCGCCTGACTTCCGAATCACTGCGAATTCGTAACACAAATCTTTACCCGTCCAATAACCTGGAATAATTTGGGATCCGCCCTGTAGCACGAGACTATAGCCTGAACCGCTGTTATTGATTTTTTCTATAAATTTCCCATCAGTATTGAACCTTAACACAGAATTCTTTGACCTGATATCTATTACCTCCTTACCATTTTTGGTTGTGATATTAAACCCGTTAAAAATATTGCCTGTATTTTGTTCATTAGCTTTATTCAGTTCTCCTACTTTCCTGGCGGTAATCTTATTGAGATAACAACCCTCACCATCAAATATATATATTGCCCACGTATCTATATCAAAAACAATCAGGCGGTTATCTAAAACCTCAAGCTGCGTTATTTCACCAACCGTACTTTCTTTTGTCGTCTCGAGAGGTATATACTTCACTTGTTCAAAAACATCTGAAACATTTCGGCCCAATGCCTGCTTCGGGTCAAGCCTTATTGTTTTAATTTGGGAAGAATCGATTTTATTGCCTTGTGAAAAACAAGCACTTGCCAAAAACAGACAGATAAGCGTAAGCTGATAATTTTTCATTTTGGAATTTATTTGTATAATTCTAATGAACGGCGTCAGGAAGAGCATTATATATATCGGCTATATACTATGTACTAAAACCTTGTGACATCATTAACATATTTTTCAACATAAGATGGAAACTGATTGTTAGGCATAAAATATTTACTGGATAACAATTGGTCATTTACAATGAAGCTGTATGAATTTTCCTTGAAATTTGCGTCAAAAGGAAGTTTTTCTTTTTTCAGCCAATAGATGCCGCGTTCCATTTCTGAGGTCTTTTTCCACACCACATAATCCTGATAATTGGAAAAATCGACTAGCACCAATACCTCATATCTTCTGGATAATCGGGTTAACAACTTTTTGTTTTTAAAAAACAGATCAACACACGTATTGCAGCCGACCTGATTATATCTGATGATGAATTTATCTTTCCTGTTTTTAGAAAAAAGCGCCTTAAAAGGTATAAATTTTCGGATTCCATCAGTGCTAATATTACTTAAACCTATTGAAGTCAAATCGTGTATACCTATTATATAGTTCATTGATAATATATCGTCGGAATAAGCCTTTTCACTCTTGAGTTTCTCTAATATAAATAAATCAGGATTTACTTCCTTATTCGGGCGGTGATTATTACATTTTGTAAAGAGTAATAAAAAATATCCTGTTGTAAAAAAAACTATAAATCCACGTATTGTTCCCATGTTATTATTTCAGTGTTAGGTTTATAACATAGTTGGCTTCCATGTTTTCCTTAATTGTGTTCCAGTGATTCCTGTTTTTAGGAATCAGGGGTTTTAAGATATAACCGGGATATATCGCTATGAATTCGTCAGTCTTGAAAGAAGTAGTCATGAATGGAGGAAGTACTGATTTCCCACCGTCAAAAGCTAGATTATAAGCATTACAGACTATCTTTCTGTGTCTTTTATCGTAAATAGAGTAGAAAATTTTCTGTGAAGGATCAAATGATTGGATGATAATGAAATTCTTTGTTTCACACCAACCGCCATCGAATCCAAAAAAGCCCTTAAACAGGGAATGAATTTTCATAAAGTCTGGATTTTTGTCACGTAATAATCTGCTGTTGGGGATCAGAATATTCTTTTCGATATCAATCAGTGGATGTCTTGAATATAAAATCCGGTACTTCTCATATAATTCATTTTGCTGGACGGCCATGATCGAATTGATAAACGTTTGGACAATGATGACCTCCCCATCTATGTTTTGCAAGGGCGTGTTTGTATTTGGGAGTAATGCATCGTTTAAGGTGTTATCATACTGCATAAATATTGCATCCATAGCCAAATCGCTTCTCAAGGTCGCCAACTTGTAATTTTCCTTGTCCCGTTCGGAATTGTAGGGGGTAAATCCTTTATATCCCAAGTAGCCACCATCAGGATTGTTTAACAACGCAGTAAAAACTCTATCATACTTGGATTGCATTATCGATTGCAGTTTGAATTCCCGATTGTATTTGAATATTTTTTTTGTAGAAAAATCATAAACTTCCAGCATGTTTTTCTGATTAATCCAACAATCGTTTAATTGCTGAGGATCATTCAGGGATCTGCCAACATCGGTTGGCTTAGCGATAAAACTACCGTCATTGCCAAAAACAACGATCCTCTTCGATCTGAGCCTGTCAAAAACAACGAAAAACTTGCCGAGTTTAAAAACCTTTGAAACTTCTCCAATATAACTGCCGCTCTGCTCCTTTAACGGGATGATGATGATATTTTGCACGATGGATGATATATCAAAATTATCTTTTATAGAATCGGTATTTATTTCAATTACTGTCATGATTCTTGTTTCTCCAGAGTTTTTGCACGACAGAAATAAAAGCGGAATTAGGAAAAATAAATGAGTATTATTTTGTATAGACATTTAAATTCATTTTTAATAAAGCCATAAAATGAATTGAACTTAGCGCAATGAGATTATAGCGCTTTTAAAAATTACAAGAGACCATAATCTATGAAACATAAGCTCATAACACTCCGTAAAGAATACAAATCACTTTTAGTGGCTTGTGCGATAAGAAATGGACTGATATTTTTCAGTCCACTTCCCACATGAATCAATTTGGCTGCGTGCATGTTTGTACTGGACCTGTTCCAGTAACGCATATAACCGGCGTACATGTCGAACCCGCAACATACGTTCCCGACAAATCACATGTAACTCGCTCACCACCGTCTTGGCCCATGACTTTCGGGCATTTAGAGATAGTACGCACGAAACAACTGGGAGTTGATGGAGGTGTTGTTTGTGCATAAATGCTAGTTGAAAAACCCAAAATCCCACTTTGATCTTTTTCTACGCTTAGCGTTAGGGTCGCCAGGAAGACAATGCTAACCATAAGCATCATGCTGATTTTTTTTTCATTTTTAGTTTAGATTAATTTAAGAGCAATCAAAAACCTCTTTGGCTCTTTTCCCTTAAGAGCAACTCTAATTTCTACATTGATAATCGTTTATAATAGTTGGATTTTAGCTATTACTTGTCAAATTTTAACAATATCATTTCGGTTTTGAAATATAGGAAACGAAGTCCTCAGCATTCGGGTCTGAAAATGTAGTTTTTCGATTGCATACCAATCTTAAATAAACTACAACTTAATAAATGAGTGAAACAATGTCTTCACCGATATTAATTTAGTTACTTTCCCTTCATACTTCCCCATTGATTGTAAATAAATGTATCAATCATGAGCGTATTTTCTGTTGGTTGCTGAGCAGTCCAATAATCGCAACATAAAAAACAACTGTACGGATTCCTTAAATGACATAATAAGAGGGGAAGTGCGCAGGTTATTTATGCTTTTATTCATTTTTACTAAGTTAAAGATATCATTTTGGGAAAAAAATGAGAACGGCTTTGTACCGCTGAATATAAATTGGACTAAAGCTTTAGCCTGAGTCTTAGTGTGCATCATCCGCTTATTATCTTAAATACTACTCTTTTCAATGTTTTCGGTATTCTCTATCTAATTATATCCAAGGACTTCTTTCAGAGCCGGCCTTTTAGACCAATGCTTACAGAAAACTTTGGCGAGTTTAGCGTCCCGTTGGTATTCGAATCGGAATCTGTATCATGCCTGTAAATCGCTGCTTCTTCCCTTTTAGGGAAAAGATATTCAAAGATACCGTCCGGCTTAGATGTAAAGCGAAGACTCTCCCTGCCCCGTATTGGGATAAAATATGATCCATTAATAAAAAAACATCTTCGCCGGCTAATCTCTATTTCATACTCTATATAGGGTTTTAAAGACTGCCTGCGACTGATTAAATCAATTGAAATATCGCGGTCAAACCATTTGTTCTCAATTTGTACAGATCCACCCTTATTTTGATAGTCTCCCAAGTCGTTGGAAAATGTACTGAAACTATAGGCACCGCCTATTACCAACTTGAGCGGTCTGGATTGACGTCCGGAAAGAGGAACATAGAACCCGGCTCCGAGAGATTGTTCACTATAACCGGGCCCATCGATACTTATACAGGAAACATTAATATGCGGGTTAACCAAATAGCTCAATCCAAAGCCGACTCCCCATTTAAGCTTGTTAAGAGGAAAAGAAATCTGTTTATTAAGGATAACTTCCCCTCCCTGTGCCTTATAAACTAAATCAATATCCGGTCTGGTAGATTTTACCGACACTGTCATAGGGAAAACTAAAGAGGGGGTAAGCTTTCTTATTACACTCAACATGCTATTCTTTCGTGATTTGTGGATAGTATGACTTTTTGTTTGCTGTTTAGACAGCAAGCTTGTCTTAATCCCCTCCAGACTGTCAACTTGCAAGTAGTTCATAGTCGATAGTTCCTTGTTTAAATCATAGGACTCCCAGAATTGTTGGTGATAAGGTAAAGCCTTTGAGGAAAGGATATCGTGTAATTGTACTTTGTCGGCATAGTTAAACTCAATGCGCTTATTAAGCTCAATCTTGGTGCTTAGATATTCCGTCTGATAACGGAAATTCATTTTTCTGCCGGGATAGTAACCGATGGCCTGCTGACTTACGCTTTGAATATTCCATCGGTTGTTATGCTGAAAATAATTGACCGTAATTTTTCTCGATTTCAGTATTCCTGGATACAAGAAACTCCAGTGGCTCATTTTTTCTCCGGTCCATTCATAGACAACTTTTACAATAGCGAAAGAACTGGTGGAAATGTATAATTTCCCCCGAAAACTTCCCGCCTTTAAAGGCGAAAAACCAATCACATATACAGGCTTAGTATAATATAAACTTGTGTCTTCGATAGTATAGCGATATTTCTTCATGTTGTGAGGTGTAATGAACTCCATTTGCTCACCCACAACGTCCGCTTTCTGTATTTGATGCAGCCCGCCATACCACATCACAGTGCTGTCATAAGAGGCTTCGAAATGTTTTTTTGCTTCAACAATTCGAACAGTGCTGTTTCCTGGCCCACGGTAAGGAGGTTGATTCATTTCTACCACTGCGGCAATAGTATACTGAGATTTTAAGCTGTCAGGCTTTTCCCCAAGAAAAAACGATTCGGTATAAATGCCTGTCAGGAAGGTGTCGAACTGTGGATAATTTTCGCCTATCTTTCGGAAAGCCCTGGACACAATTGATGCTGCGTTCATTCCGGTTACCAGAACATCCGTTAGCATCACCTGTTTACGATTCAGAAAGATGGTGAACTTTGATATATCAGACGAGGAATGAAAATGTTTGCGGCAAGGTGCATAACCTAAATGAGAAACCACAAGCGTCCCCTTATCCATATTAGCAGGCAATAATAAAGAGAAGTTGCCTTTATCGTCCGAAACTGCAGTCTGTCCGGAACTTTCAAGTAGTATAGAGGCGAAAGAAACCGGGGCGTGGGATTCAATATCTACAATTGTTCCTTTTATAAAATGGGGGCTTTGCCCGTTTGCGGAGGTAACTGCAAAAAACAGAACAAAAAAGATGACTTGTCTAAATTTTCTTTTCATTCAATCATTGCATAGAGGGAAGCTGGGTTTTTGAGTTAATTGAGGATTTAAAAAGTAAATACCGGATTCATCTAATTTTAATTAACTTCGTTTATGGTGTATCTTTTTTTGGGTTATAATGAATACCGTGCTAAATATATCTCATCTATGTTTACGTATCGCGATAAGCGTTACGATATCAAATCAGATTGGAAGATAATACTATTTCACTAATTTAAGATTTTGGTCAAGTTGAGCCGCCAAGCCATTATTGATGGGGGATATGTTATAAGAATCTAAATCTTCCCAAAAAGGACGTGAAAACCTACTTTTATCGCTTGTCTTATAGAAATTTTTAATCAACTGCGGTTCCACATTTTTATATTCCTTAGAAGATAAGAACTGACGATCCATTACATAGAATTCATTGATGACTTCGTATGGAATATGGCCATATGCAGCTTTCCTCTTGATGCTTCCAGTCGCTAGCTGATAGACATTTAGCAAATCGTTTGGCGAAAGGTCCTCAATCGGACGTTGTGAATAATTTTCAATATACACATCATGCCTTATCTTGGCCTCTATACTAAAGACCTTTTCAAGTTTAACCGAGTCGGGTAATACATTGTCTATATAAAAGCCGACAGATTCACTCCCTTTAGGCGATACGATATGTCCTGCCTCTTCTCCCTTTTTTAATATCTTAAAGTTTTTGTCTGTCACCTTCTGCAGTGTATAACCTGCCATTCTATCCATGAGTTTACCGGCAAAAATTTCTGCCATCCGGGGAGTCTGAAAGAAGGTCCACATTTTTTTGTTGTAGTCGTTAACAACGGCCGAATCACGGTAGACTCGATAGTCTATTAATCTATACTTTACATTTCCCTTTTTTAGCGGTACATAGAACTCAACGATGCCATCTGAAAAATATTTATGTTTTAGATTAAAGGTCTCAAGTGAACGAAAGTAGCCCCTAATGCATAAAAATTCAGCAGTAGGTTTAGAAATAACCACCTCTTTCAATTGATTTATACGGGGGTTTAAAAGGACTATTTGTTCATTTCCATCCTTCGTAACTTTAAGAGATTTAGATTCGTACGATACATGTTGAACTGTTATTTCCAACGGATATATTATTTCAGCCTTCTTCATTTCTGGTATAAGTTCCATCATTCCGTCTTTATTGGAAAAGCCAATTAGATTCCCATTGATGTTATATACGTTAGCTGAAGGAATGGGCAATCTGCTGTCGCTGTCTACAAACACTACTTGCGCAAGCGAAGAATGAATAGGGATCAGCAAGAAAAGGATAACAATTTTTACTACATGAATCATTATTCCAATGTTTTATTTTTAAACATTTTTATTGACGCACTCCTTTAGTTAACATGTTATATCTCAATTGCGAGTGCATTTTATAATTCATGACTTCGGGCGATTATCGTATTGAGTGGATATGTTGAAAGTTTCTGAAATATAGAACTGCTTTATGATTTTGGACATTTACTTAGTTTGGATAATTTGATTCAATTTTTTTATGATTGGATAGTAATAGGATGTGTCATTAGTTACGCCTTTATCTACATAATAGCTCACATAATTTTTATACAAATTATCTTCAATCCTTACCTGAAGGAATACCACTGAAGTCGAATCGTTTTTTTTACGAATTACGAAATTGTAAGTTAATCGCTCTCCATTTGATACCAGACCATTTTTGTTTTTATAGGATAGATTATTCATCTGTAAAAAATTAGCTTTTTTATCTACATTTGAAATAAAGAAATCTTCCTTGAGCGCGAGGTCGATTACTTTATCAAAAGCTGATTCACCACTCAATGGAACTTCAAATGATCTCCCTTTTGCCTCCTGAGCTTGACTAAAGGAAAGTGTACTGGGAATATAAAGAAAGATAAATAAGAAACTTCTCATAACCAAAAGCTTAATATATTTACGCATGACAATATCGAAGTTAGCAACATTAAAAATTAGTAAAGGAAAGAAACATAAACAGGGATATTGGAAGAATATCTACATTTCTCCTCCCTTAACAGTAGAAGCATGTAGATATCCGTTCCAATTAGAATAGAACCAAAACACCGCTTTAGTTCTAGATGATCTCTATAGATCTCCAGAGATAATAGCTACCGCAAGTGAGATGGCAGCTCCAATCACTTTTAGCCAGTCTACGAATTTTCCACCCTCGATTTCGACCATTTCTTTAGTATCCAATTGTCTGGTACCAAATTTTGTTACATCTAAATTGTTCATTTTTCTGTTAAATAAAGAATCAGCTCCTACTCTTTAAAGGTTTTTCGGAATCCACCTGATTAAGTTCGTTGATCAACATTACTAAATTACTTTTGCTCACTCTACAAAAAAAGTAGTGTTTAGAATAATAGGAAAAAAGTTTTGACCACCCGAAATCATACAGAGATTCGTTTTATCCAATGCTTTAACTGTTACTGATATGAAAATAGAAAATTCATACTTGTAGTAGTACGAATATAGTTGTCTAGAATAATCTATAGGCGCCCCCATATCTTTCAATTGATCAATAATTACGTATAGCCTCGAAGTGGAGACTCCAAGACGCTTTGCCAAGTCAGTTGGTGTGCCAGTTCTGCGTTGTCTTATCAACTTATCCAGCAGATTTATCCTATCAATGTACTTAAATATTTGCATTTCTAGCATTTTAAATCGCGATACCTCTAAGAAAAAAAAATTCCCTATAAAAAAAATATTGTAATGAATTTATTTGTAAAAATTATCGAAAAACACTGTTCCTAACGTAAAACAAAACGATCTGAAGCAATTAGACATCAATCATTAAGAAATATAAGTTTACAAAAATGCCTTTGCAAAATTGAATACCATTAATGCACTTGGCAGGTTTGCTAAACTGTGGATAATCACCGCAGACAGGAAGCCGTTTTTGACTCTTATGTACGCCAAAATATATCCCAGTATAAATTGCGGAAGAATTAAAAACGGGTAGGCCCATATTAATGAAAGTTTTAAAGGGTAGTTTGTTAAATGAGCGGCAGAAAACAGGAAGCACGAAACCCAGAAAAAAAGAGGAAAATACCTTTGTTTTTCAGTCTTCGTCTTTTTAAGGAAAAACGAAAGTATAATTGCTGCGAGAACCGGAATGGCAGATAATGACAAAATTTTAGCAAGTTGCATGTTAAAGCGCAATAAATAAAAGTTATTTCCGGTTATCATTGTTACAATGCGAAAGCTGATTGCAAAAATGGCAATGATTATGTGAATTTTTTTCATGGAAAGCCACAAGCGAAACATTGTTTCTTCAATCAGCGGTCCCAGCAATGAAAATATTAATATCGGATTGGTCCCACCGAAAATTCTTCTGAAATTATAATCTTTTATCGTGGGTATCGTAATGGAACAGAACTTTTGAGCCGTAAAATTGACTATATTAATTAGCATCATTGTACCGAGCCCTAAAATGAAATAAGTACTCAGTGCGTAAAAAATTTGGTTAGCTTTTGACCTTAAAGGTCTTTGATCTGAAAGCATCGAAGGCTGTCTGGAAAAGGCAAACAAATCAGAAATAAAGTCGATCATACTTTTGTAAATTTATATTTTTTATATTGTGGCCTAACCAGCTATCAACTTATTTTTTAAAAAATATTCCATTTCCTGGTAGCATGAAATATAGCTCCCTCCATTGATTGCTATTAAATCTTTGCTATTTATAAATTCCCATTCTACAGTAATTCTCATTGAAAATTTAGTGCTGTAGTAATAACTTCTCAATTCACGGGAGTACTCAATTGGAGCGCCTCGCCAGCGTAATTCTTCCATTAGCTTATATATCATAGCAACGGAAAGCTGTAATCTATGCGCAAGTTCTTCGGGTGTACCGGTACGTTTATGCTCTATTAGCTCATTAAGTCTGTTTAATCGTTCAATATGATCAAATAATTTCATAATAGTAATTTTAGGGTATAAGCTGTAAAATCAAGTTTTAAGAGACGACGATGAAATAAAAGGTATAGGAGGGGCCTGCTGTAAGCATAGATTGTAATAAGTTCCCTGTTTTTCCATTAGTTCGTTATGCCCTCCCTCCTCAACTACAGTTCCCTGGTGAAGCACAATGATTTTATCAGCATTATAAAGAGAACTTAGCCTGTGGGCAATCACGATAACCGTTTTATTAAGAGACAACTGATATTGCAAAGCCCTTTGGACATGCTGTTCCGACGCAGAATCCAGCGCCGATGTCGCTTCATCGAACAACAGAATTTCAGGATTCCGGTATAATGCCCTGGCAATAGCAATTCGTTGTCTTTCCCCTCCGGAAAGCGAAGTGCCGTTTTCCCCAATATAAGTTGCATATCCTTTAGGAAGATTTTCTATGAATCCGGTAATTCCAAGCTGTGAAGAGATGTCGAGAATGCGTTGCATGTCAGGTTGGTAATCGCCTAAAGCAATATTTTCAGTAACAGACCCGGCAAAAAGATCAACTTTCTGTGGAACCACAGCGATTACAGATCTTAATGATTTGTTGCTGATATGCTTAATATCATATGTCCCGATAGAAATATGCCCTTTTTGCAACGGATAGAGGTTTTGCAGTAAAGCGATCAACGTTGATTTCCCCGAACCACTTTCTCCAACAATTGCCGTAAATTTTCCTTTCGTGATTTTTAAGTTCAGGTCGGTGAATACAGTTACCCGGCTGCCATACCTGAAATTTACATGTTCAAATGTTATATCCCCGGTTTTCTCTGATGAAAGGGTAAGCTGGCTTTCTGTGTCTTCGCGTTCGAGATCCATAATTTCAAATAACCGGTCCGCTGCGATAATTGCGTCCTGAATTGTTTTATTCATACCGACCAGTGAAGAAACCGGGCCTGTGAAATATCCTGCAAGAGTATAAAAGGATAACAGTTCTCCGGGAGTGATCTGGCTGTCTAAAACATATCCCGCTCCTGCCCATAGAAGGATAATAGTAAATATCCGGGATATCATTTCTGTTGAGTTGCCCGAAAAAATGTTATTCATTGCTGATTGATACACCGATTTAAGCAGTGTAATAAACCGGATTTCTGTTTTGTTATCAGCAAAATCCTCCAGACCGAATTGCTTGATAGTACTTACCGATTGCAGGCTTTCTACCAGTTGTGTTTCGAGTTCGGCAGAGTGTTCCATTAATTTACGCTGAACTTTCCGGTTTAACCGGTTTGTGATCTGGTAAATTGCAAGGTAAAGGGGAATTGAAATCAGCATGACGAGGGCCAGCTTCCAGTAATAGGTAAACATCATCCCAAAAGAAAAAAGAATGATAAAGATGTTTACAGCCAGATTAATACTTACATCGTTAATGAATACACGGATCTTTACTGCATCATTTATCCTTGAAATGATTTCTCCAACCCTCATAGTGTCAAAAAACTGTTGGGGAAGCTTTAGCAGGTGCTTATAATAGTTAAGGATCAGGTGGGAATCGATAATCTGCCCTGACCTGAGGGTAAATACAGATTTAACCGTCCCAATAAATAACTGAAATATCAACAAGAGCAACATTGCAGTACCCATTAGGTTCAGCAGGTTCCTGTTTCCGTCAATGAGCACGTTATCTACAATCTTTTGTACAAAAACAGAAGTAGAAAGTCCCAGGATGGTATATATTAGCGCCCCGAAGAGTGCTTGTCCCAGAACAAAACTTTGAGGCTTTATTAATTGCCAAAAACGCTGATATACAGATATTTTTTCATTTGCAGGCCTGAAATCGTCCCCCGGCATAAGCAATATCAGTACTCCGGTCCATTCTTTTTTAAACTCTTCATGGGTTTTGTTGTACACCTGCCCGTCGCCAGGATCCATTATTTGGATATCTTTATTAGTTACTTTATAGATTACTACAAAATGATGCAACGTATCTTTTACAATTATATGGGCGATTGCCGGAAGGGGAATTTTAAATAAACTTTCAAAGGGCCCCTTTACTCCTTTAGCCTCAAAACCAAGCTTTTGAGCAGCTTCGGTCATTCCCAGTATATTGGTTCCTTTTTTATCAGTACCTGCTATCTGTCTGATTCGCGCGATGGGAACTTTAAGTTTGTAATATGCAGCGACAGAAGCAAGACACGCAGCACCGCAGTCAGTGATATCCCTCTGTTTGATTCTGATTATCATCGTTTAAAAATTAATATCTAAGCAGTAGCAGGGTTCAGCCAGTTATCAACTTGATCATATAGAAGCTGAAAAAGGCTCCGCCGCGTTACCAGAAACCGTGCTTTTAAAGTCATACCTTTCTTTAAATATCCCCTATATCCGTTAGAGAGCTGAAGAAAGTTCTTTTTAAGGGTACATTTGACTTTAAAAACCGGTTGGTTCGCTGAGGTTAATACAATGTCTTCACCAATATCAGTTACTTTTCCTTCAATACTTCCCCATTGATTGTAATTAAAGGCATCAATCATGAAACGTACCCTTTGCTGCTTGCGGAGTAGTCCAATATCTGAAGGATTAACATAGCACAATGCCTCAATTGATGTGTCAGGTGATAATTCGGCTATCTTTTGATTCGCGAAAACATTGCCGCCTTTGTTTAATCCGGTGAGGCTCTGAATTGAACCGTTAATAGGAGCAGTGAGTGTATAATACTTTTGCTGGTCTTTCCAATCCGCCATTTTTTCATAAAGTGTGTTCAACTCTGCACGAAACTGATTAGCATCAGCCTGACACTGACTCAGGTATTGTTTAATTGTAAAATTATAATCTGATTTATTCTGATCGTAGGTAGCCTGATACTTTTCGAATTCGGCGGCGCTTAGAACTTTTTGCTTAAACAGAATTTCGTTCCTTTTAAATTCTTTGCCTGCCTGATCTTTCCTGATAGCAACAGCCTGGATCTGATATAAGAATTGTTGCCATGTTGCAGCATAATGCCCGCTGGCTAAGCGAATTTCAGGAGAATTGAAATTCGCTTTAGTCAGGGTAAAGGATATTAATCCTATATCGTTCAGCATAAGATTTAAATCGTTGATTCGTGATTCTAAAAGGACATGTTGTTGTTCATTTAGTGTAGGATCGATCTTTAATAAGGTATCTCCCGCCCTTACCTTCATATTGTCTTTCATTTTGATAAAGCTTATGTGCCCGGTTGCAGGTATCAGCAAGTCATTTTTTTCAATGGAAGGTTCCAAAATGCCATTGCTTTTAACGCTGATATCTACTGTAATGAATGGCAAAGAAAATATGGTAATAATAATGATAAGAAGAGTAGATATATAGATAATCTGACTTCGAACGGTGATCTGGTTTAAGTAGCTTAGGCTTAAAGCAGATGCGTCTGCTACTGGTAAAAGTTTTTCCATTCCTGATCTTCTTATTTATGCTGTAAATTTCGGATGGAAAGGAAGATTGTACAACAACCTGTAGTTGTATTTTCAGGTTGTTCTTAGGGAAAATATTACGTAGGTTTGAGCAAACCAGAACCATGTTTTCAGCCTTCTCCCAAACGCCATTGGCTTATATTATTACAGGATTGATGCTTGTAATAAGCTTAACCGGATTTATTTATAAACCGTTATTGCACTTTTTGTTGTTCCACCCATATGAAGTATTCCAGGGGCATCGTATTTACACCATTTTCACTTCAGCTTTTGTACATTCTAACTGGAAACATTTGGCTTTCAATGCTATAATGATCTATGTTTTGTTAAACGATCAGGAACAGTTATTAATCTCTGATTTCCCTGCGTGGAACGTAAAGATAATTTGCATAAGTCTTTTTACTGTGTCGGTTGTGTTATGTAACCTGATTACCGGTTGGTTTAAAAGAAATGATTTCAATTATACCAGTCTTGGCTCATCAGGAGCAGTTTTTGCCTTTATGAATTTTGCAAGTTTGTATTTGCCGTTAGATCATGGCGATCCAAAATTTTCTCACATAATCTATGGTTACTACTGGGCTATAGGTTTTTTGATGATTACCGCAATCCTTTCTTTTAGAAAGTCTAAAACGAATCATAAAATTCATTTTTGGGGAGCAGTAACCGGGAGTATTCTGGTTGTTCTTGTTAAACCTTCTATAATAAATGAAATAGTCAGCCATATAAAAAAGTAGCGATATATGGCTGACATTTATTTTATTTATGCTTCATAAGCAGCCAAAGCTCCAATCGGGCCTCCAATCAGACCTCCATAAACCAATTCAAAAAAATCCCATATGGATCTCTTTCCACCTTCAATGGCTTCCTTTTCTTCCTGTGTTAATTCTTCTAATAACTCCATTATCTTTAATTTTTATTTTCCCCTGTAAATTCAGGACTGATGTAAAAATTGTAAGATGCTGAGGTATAGACAACAACCTGAAGTTGTTTTGTATAACTTGAAGTTGTTGTAAAAAATGATTATTTTTCAGGGGTCATTATTTTATTATGATAGGGGAGAGAATTCGTCAGAAAAGAGAAGAAATGAAAATTTCTCAGTATGCAGTTGCATATTGTATAGGAATGTCCCAGGCTGCTTACTCTAAAATAGAACGCGGAGAAACAGAAGTAAAAGTTAGTCATTTATATCAGATTGCCACTGTCTTAAAGATCTCCGTTTATGATTTGCTTCCTCCGGTCATGGAAAATAATATTCTTTCTGAAAATGATTATCTGCTGAAACCACTGGTAGTCAAAATTCAGGTGTTTCTGTTCAATTGGCTTATCAGGCGACGAATGAAGAAACTAAAGGAAGAGGGCGTAAAAGCTGTCATCTGAAGATCAAAAATACTTTGAAATTATTAAAAGGATATGACCTTGACAGGGGTTGTCCGCGGAAGAATTCCCCTGGAAGATGCTGATCCCCCTTTCTGCCGGAATTCTGATTCTGATATTTCAAAATACTCATTATATTTGCCTTCCCTTCACATAGAATTAACATAATCTTTATGTGAGTTAAGTATTGATGAGTAATAAGAAAACAAGACAGGCCAGTGTTTCACTGGCTGGCAGATGGGTGCTGTCGTGGCAGATGCCTGTATTCCGGCAAAAATTATTAATGGCTGTGAGCATCCTGCTGTGCCTTACGCCCGTATTCCCCCTGTTCTATCAGTATATTGAAAAAAGAGAAGGATATGTTTATCATGATATCCTGCTGCAACTGATCCCTGCCATAGATGTTTCCATCCCTATTTTTATGATTACCTGGGGGATGGCCCTGTTTACGTTAACACGTGTAATTCAGAATCCTTCTCTGCTTCTGGGATTACTCTACGGTATCATAGTCCTTAATATATCAAGATTCATCACGATATCGCTTGTGCCGCTTAATCCGCCTCATGGTATCATCGATATTTGGGACCCCATTACTGATATGTTTTACGGGGAAAGCTTTGTTTCTAAAGACCTGTTTTACTCAGGGCATACCGCAACGCAGTTTATGTTTTTTCTCCTGCTTGAAAAAAAGACAGACAAATGGCTTGCTCTGACCACTACCATCCTGATGGGTATTTTGGTGATGGTCCAGCACGTTCACTACACTGTTGATGTAATTTTTGCCCCGCCGCTTACTTACCTGTGTTATCTGCTCGCCCGGCGAATGGCGAAATGAGTTGTAGGTTGCGGGTTGAAGGTTCAAAGTTGAAGGTTCAAAGTTGAAGGTTGAAAGTTGAAGGTTGAAAGTTGAAAGTTGAAAGTTGAAAGTTGAAAGTTGAA
>JAATFW010000353.1 GCA_015654985.1 Sphingobacteriales bacterium
AGCGATGCTGAATTGAATTGTGTCAGCACAAAGATCCGGTCTATTCCGGAATTCAGACAGTTGGAAATCGGAATATCTACAAGGCGGTATTTTCCGGCTATAGGAACGGCGGGTTTTGAACGGGTGGCAGTAAGAGGGTGAAGGCGGGTTCCCTGTCCGCCTCCAAGAATAACTGCAATTACTTTCGACATCATATATATAGAATTATTTTAGGCTGTTATAAAGGTTAATATATTGGGCGGCTGACCGGTCCCATGAAAAATCAAGGCCCATCATCCTTTTCCGTAATAATCTCAGATCCGAAGGATTTGAATACATTTCAATGGCCCGTGAAACGGCCTCTGTAATGGCATCAGAACTTGCTTCTTCAAAACAGATGCCATATCCTTCAGGTTCAGAAAAGTCTATTACCGTATCTTTGAGACCTCCCGTCTTTCTTACAACAGGAACCGTGCCATATCTTAGTGCATATAATTGATTCAAACCGCAGGGCTCGACCCTTGACGGCATAATTATAAAGTCTGCGCCGCTATAGATGAGATGAGAAAGAGCTTCATCATAGCCTATAAATACATTATAGTCTTTTTTGAAAGAAAGTCTGAGGGCCGCAAGCGCTTCTTCAATAGCCGGATCGCCGGATCCTAAAAGCAATATGCTTGCTTTCCCTTTTAAAGAATCAAGAATGTTACTTATTGCTTTTGGAAGCAGATCCGCGCCCTTTTCAACAACCAGCCTCCCTATAAAAGTAATTAAGGGCTTTGAGAGGGCAAGGCCAAATTCTTTGCAGACAGCCCGTTTGTTTTCTTGTTTCCCTCTGTTTACATTATCAATAGTATAATTAGAGGGAATCATGGAGTCGGTTGCGGGGTTCCAAACCTCTGTGTCAATTCCGTTAATAATGCCCTGGCTTTTCGCCTCTTCCATAACAAACAGATTTTCAAGTCCGTTTGAATTATGTTTTAACTCTTCAAGATAGCTCGGAGAAACAGTAGTATATTTCCAGCAGCTTTTAACGCCGGCAGCTAAAGGATTAATACAGCCTTTCCAGTCGAGCATTCCCCATTTCCATGGATCTATATCAGGCAGATAATGGAATTTATCCCAGCCAAACCATCCCTGGTATTGTCCGTTATGAATAGTTAATACTGTGGGAATGTTTGTTAACGAGTTGTAACGGGATGAGTGGTTCATCAGGAATGGTACCAGGGCACTTTGATGATCATGGCAATGGATAACATCGGGCATTTCGCCAAACTGAAGCAGCCATTCGAGAAAAGCGAGCTGAAAGGCCACGAATTGTTCGGTTTCATCGGGATAAGAATAAATTTCGGTACGGTCCAGAAGCCCTTGAATCCTGATCAAATGAAGCGGATATCCTAATTTATCAGTACTTTCTTTAAGGACTTCAAATGGTAATATTGCGTTTCCCAGCCGTATTTCAGAGTTATAAATTATATCAAAATCATTTTCTCTGACAAATTGCCGGTCGTAGTATGGCATTGCAACTATAGATGTTATTCCGGCGGCTTTTTGATATTTCGGGAGTGAACCTACAACATCCCCTAGTCCCCCAACTTTTGCAACAGGATAACATTCTGCACTTAAATGGATTACTACCATGGTTCTAAAAGTATGCTTTTTTTGTTTTGAAATTTATGAAATTATCTAACTGGAAAACAAGAAAATGTCAATTTTGATAACCGTTTTTAAAATTTTTATATCGTTATAAATCAATTATATATCGTTAGTTTCCTGTACTTCTTCTGATTTTAACATTTGTAAAGAAGGTTTTCCCGTCAGAATCGGTCGTAAAATCTGTTTCCACAGTAAGCTGATCCCTTATAACGGCCCCATCTTTTTGTGACGGTATCCAGTACGGAACAGAACGAATGATATAAAGGAGAACTTTATCTGCGGTATCATCTTCAAAGGCTTTTGTAAGGGAAATGTTTGATCCGGCCCCTTTTTTATCGACATTTAAAGTAAACTCAATGGTTTTATCGGGCAGGCCTTTTAATAATGCTAAATCAAACTTACCGGTAAGGTAGTCTGAGAGATAAAGTGAGTAATTGTAAAAATCGTCTATCGTACAATTTTTGACAATTAAACGTTCTGCGTTTCTATAGGGCGTTGAGGGGGCAAACTGTATTTTCGATTCCTTATAGGTTCGATAATTATCCATGAGCGTGCCTCCGACAAAATTTCCATTGTCAAATTTTTCTATTGCAGCTATTTCGTTTTCGCCCTTCGGATATCCGTAAAAGATTCTCCACGAACCCTGTGGCAGTCCGTTTTCTATTGTTCCGCTATATATTATAGATTCATACCCCTGCTCGTTAAAGCCGAACTGAGGTTCAATGAGCTCGAATTTGCCTTTTCCATTTTTGATAACAGGCTTGCCTTTTCCATTCCAGGTATTGGTTACGTAAATTCTGTAGCCGTCAATTTTAAGAATGCTCATGGGGCTTCCATCCTGGTAATAAAAGAACCACGAGCCCATGGCTCTTCCTTCAGAAAACTCAGCCTGCCATTTTAAGAAGCCGGCAGGGTAAAACGCTTTAAAGGTTCCATCTCTTTTGCCGTCTTTGTAAGAACCGGTTAAAATGATATTCCCATCAATGTCGTAATCAGTAAAGGGGCCCTCGAATGTTTTCAGAAAGGTGTTGTAATTACTCTGGCGCTTAATTGAAAAGAATTCACAGTTTTTATCGACAAGAAAATACTGTGAATCAAAATAAAAGGTATACAGGTTTTCTGAAGTATGTTCAAGTATAACCTGTTCATTCGACTGGCATTCAGCCTTATAGCTAAAACAGGATACTAACAGAAAGATGATAAGGACATTTTTCATTTTTATACATCGTTAATGGGCCTCCAGCCAGTTAGTACCTGCGCCCATTTCAACCAGGATAGGGACAGTGGTCTTTATTGCATTTTTCATACGTTCCTCAATAACAGGCTTTATAAGTTCAAGCTCTGATAAAGGTACATCAAAAACCAATTCGTCATGGACCTGCATGGTCATTTTTGATAATAATTTCTGTTCTTTCAGATCGCGATGAATGTTTATCATGGCGATTTTGATCAGATCGGCAGCAGATCCCTGGATAGGGGCATTGATGGCATTTCGCTCGGAAAACCCTCTTACCGTAGCATTTGCAGAGTTAATATCCCGTAAGTAACGCCGCCGGCCCATTAGAGTCTGAACATAGCCGTTTTCACGGGCAAAACTCATGGTGTCGTTCATATATTTTTTAATTCCGGAGTACTGCCGGAAGTACTCTTCAATAATCTCTGCTGCTTCTTTTCTTGGAATACCCAGACTTTGCGAGAGGCCAAATGCCGACTGTCCATAAATAATACCGAAATTTACGGCTTTTGCATTCCGCCTTTGGGCAGAATCCACCTGTTCGAGGGGTACCCCGTATACTTTGGCGGCTGTTGCAGTGTGGATATCCAGGCCTTTGGCAAAGGCATCCATCATATTTTCGTCCCTGCTTATCTCGGCAATGAGGCGCAGCTCGATCTGGGAATAATCTGCAGAGAGGATTACATGGTCTTTATCTCTGGGGATGAATGCTTTTCTTACTTCGCGGCCCCGTTCGGTACGGATGGGTATATTCTGAAGATTTGGATTATTGGAGCTTAAACGGCCGGTTGCCGCCACTGCCTGATTGTAGGAGGTATGCACTCTTCCTGTTTTTGGATTGATCATCAGGGGCAGGGCATCTACGTATGTCGATTTAAGCTTTTGTAACTGGCGGAAATCGAGTATGTCTTTGGCGATGTCGCTTTTATTGGCCAGGGCTGTTAAAATATCTTCGCCGGTCTGGTATTGGCCTGTTTTGGTTTTCCTGGCGTTGGGAATAAGCTGCAGCTTTTCAAACAGCACCTCGCCGAGTTGTTTTGGAGAGGCAATGTTAAACCGCACTCCTGCTTTTTCATAGATGGTGAGTTCAAGTTGTTTAATCTCTTTTTCCATCTGGGCAGAATATTCGGCAAGGGCCTGCTGATCGATCTTTACGCCTTCGCGCTCCATGTCGGCGAGAACATAGATAAGAGGGTTTTCAATCTCAGCAGCGAGTTTGGTTGCTTCTGCTTTTTCGAGAAGAGGTTCGAAAATACCTTTCAACTGCAGAGTAATGTCTGCGTCTTCGGCTGCGTATTCTTTAATTTTTTCGATTTCCACATCCCTCATATTTCCCTGGTTTTTGCCTTTTGAGCCAATTAACGAGGTAATATGAACCGGGGTATACCCCAGGTAATTCTCAGACAGGACATCCATGTTATGCCTTGTATCGGGATCAAGGAGATAATGGGCAAGCATGGTATCAAACAATTCGCCTTTTACATGGATGTTATACCAGTTCAACACCAGGACATCATATTTGATGTTTTGCCCTATTTTGCTGATTGAAGGATCTTCAAGTAAGGGTTTAAAAGCGGCTACCAGCTCTGCTGCTTTCTGCTGATCCGGGGGAACAGGAACATACCATGCTTCTCCGGGTTTTATAGCAAACGACAATCCTACCAACTCGCAATTGTTTGCATCGAGGCAGGTAGTTTCGGTGTCAAAACAGAAGAAGGATTGCTTTTGCAGGGTGCTGATCAAGTCCGCCTGCTTTTCTGCTGTATCGGCGAGGATATATTGATGAGGGGTGTTTTCGATATTTTTGCCGGGGGGGAGCGGTTGTATAATGGTTTCCGTTTTTATCGCTACCTGCTGGACGGGCTGCCCGAAG
This sequence comes from Sphingobacteriales bacterium, assembly GCA_015654985.1. GTDB lineage: Bacteria > Bacteroidota > Bacteroidia > Sphingobacteriales > Sphingobacteriaceae > Arcticibacter. Next base: position 4,743 of record JAATFW010000353.1, read on the forward strand.
AGGTCGGTCTGCTGACCATAACTAACCTGTTTTACGCTGGTAACAGTAAATTCTTCACCAAAGACGCGTCTTCCGATAGTGCGGAATTCCAGTTCTACAAACAGAGGCTCGAGCTTGTCCCTGCTGGGAGGATTTATCTGCAGCGCTTCTTCATCCAGTTCTACAGGTGCATTCAGGATAATAGTTGCCAGCTTTTTTGAAACCAGGCCCTGCTCGGCATGCTGTTCAATATTTTCGCGTAATTTTCCCTTTAGCTCATGGCTATTGGCTATAATGTTCTCTACAGTGCCATATTGTTTTATGAGTGTTTTAGCTGTTTTCTCGCCTATGCCCGGAATGCCGGGGATGTTATCGACGGCATCGCCCCAAAGGCCCAGGATGTCTATAACCTGGTCTGCCCGTTCTATTTCCCATTTCGCCAGTACTTCGGGAACGCCCATTATTTCAATGTCGCTGCCCATTCTGGAGGGTTTATAAATAAATATATTCTCTGAAACAAGCTGTGCAAAATCCTTGTCGGGAGTCATGCAAAAAACAGTAAATCCCGCCTGTTCTGCTTTTTTGGCGAGGGTTCCGATGATATCGTCGGCCTCGTACCCGTCAGAGGTAATCACCGGGATATTAAATCCTTCTATCAGCCTGACGATATAGGGGAGGGCGGCAGAAAGATCCTCGGGCATTGCCTGGCGATGAGCTTTATAATCGGTAAAATCAATATGACGCTCGGTTGGAGCGTCGGTATCAAACACCACTGCCATGTGGGTGGGTTTTTCTTTCTTCAGTATTTCGAGCAAGGTATTGGTAAAGCCCATAATTGCAGAAGTGTTAATGCCCCCCGATGTAAAGCGCGGGTTTTTACTTAACGCAAAATGCGCCCTGTAAATAAGGGCCATGCCGTCTAAAAGAAAGAGTTTTTTCATGTATTGAGCTTGTACTGATTATTATAACGATTATACGGGTAAATAATGATAACGCCGGCTACACCGGCTGCTAAATTATTACCGCCCCGTTTTTTCAAAGGTAAAAAACAACTTTAATGAATCGGGTCAGATTGTTTAAACGAAGGTAAAAATGTTATGTATTTTACGGGAGCAGTATTGGGGATTTCAATATCCTAACGAAAGGCACACTCTTCGATGTGGTCATTTACCATTCCCGTAGCCTGCATGTGAGCATAGCAAATAGTGCTTCCGAAGAATTTAAAGCCTCTTTTCTTCATGTCTTTTGCAATGGCATCCGATATTTCTGTTTTTGCGGGGGTATTGCGGTGATCCTTCCATGTGTTTATGAGAGGTTTTCCTTCTGGCATGAACGAATAGATATATTTATCGAAGGAGCCAAATTCTTTCTGTACTTCGAGAAAACACTTTGCATTACTCACAGCAGCATCTATCTTCAGACGGTTACGGATGATCCCGCTATCCTGCATCAGGCGTTCCACATCATCCGGTGTGAATTTTGATACTTTAACAGGATCAAAGCCGGCAAAGGCTTTCCGGTAATTTTCCCGGCGGCGTAAGATGGTGATCCAGCTAAGGCCTGCCTGGGCAGATTCGAGGATCAAAAACTCGAACAGGATCTTATCGTCGTGCACTTCTTTTCCCCATTCTTCGTCGTGGTATTTTGTATACAGCGGATCGGTACCGCACCAGGAGCATCTTATTATGTTTGTCATGTTATCACCAGATTGCCGTCGAGGGCTCATCAAAGTCCGGACTCATCTGCATTTTTCCTTTCAGCAATCCTAATTTCCTTGCTGCAGATCTACCTGAACCGGAATAGACTTTTTTTTCTAATATAAAATCAAGAAAGCTTTCTACTTCCCGCTGATAAGCAGGAGGTATCATTTTTATTTTTTTTATTAGTTTGGCCTGACTCATGTTCTTTCTAATAAAGGACAGGAACAAATATATGCCTGTGTCTCTTACAGGCATACAAATTTAGCTAAAAATCTTATCTTTTTTTTCTTTCTCTTGGGAGGGGTTATGAATAATATTCTACGGTCTGGTCAGTTCATCCCAGTACTCCACAGCCCTCCGGTAATGAGGTATGACGATGGAGCCGCCGACAAGGTTGGCAATCATAAATACTTCATTCAGTTCTTCGCTGGTAACGCCGGCTTCGTGGCATTTTCCGAGGTGGTATTTAATGCAATCGTCGCAGCGGAGGACCATTGATGCTACCAGTCCCAGCATTTCCTTGGTTTTTACATCCAGAGCTCCTTCTGCGTAGGAAGTAGTGTCAAGTGCAAAAAAACGTTTAATATTCGTGTTTGCAGTTTCCATAATGCGGTCGTTCATCCGGCTGCGGTAGCTGTTAAATTCGTCGATCAGATGTGCCATTGAGTTGAAAGTCTAAAGTTGAAAGTTTGAAAGTTGAATGTTGGGGGTATTAAGTTTTAAGTGTGATGCGGTGCTCTTTCAGAGTTCAGCACCGGGTTGCCAGAAGAGGGATTTAAAATCTACTACTTTATCATTTTCTATTTTAACGCCCTCACTTTCAAGAAGCTGCTGCATAAGCTGAGGACTGGAGAACGAACGCTTTCCGGTTAAAAGACCCCGCCGGTTTACTACACGGTGTGCCGGTACCGGCGGCCAGGCGGTGCCACAGGCGTTCATGGCATATCCGACCATCCGGGATGAGCCTTTAGTGCCGAGAAACTCTGCTATGGCGCCATAAGAAGTAACCCTTCCCGGCGGGATTTGCCTTACCACTTCGTAAACCCGTTCAAAAAAGTTCTCTTTGTCCATTACTGAAAAACCTTTTACTCAAAGCTGAAGCTTAAGTAGTTGATGTTCTTATCATCTGCAAGATACTTCTTTTCGTAATAAGTTTTAATAGATAAAATTTCATTTACGTGGTCTGAATGGTATAAATCTTCAGTTCTTTTGAGAAGTTTTAATCCTGCTTCTTCAATTTTCTCAAGGGTGTAAGCATGAAGTGCATCGTTGTCGGTTTTAAGATGGACAATCCCTTCAGGCCTGAGTATCTTTTTATATTTATTCAGAAAGCCTGGAAATGTCAGGCGTTTTTTCTCCCTGCTGATCTGTGGCTGCGGATCCGGAAATGTAATCCAGATCTCAGAGACTTCTCCTTCGTTAAAGTAATCCAGGATGTTTTCAATCTGGATCCTGAGAAAGGCGACGTTTGAAATGTTTTCCTCTAAAGCTGTTTTGGCGCCCCGCCAGATCCGGTTGCCCTTGTAATCTATACCGATAAAATTCTTATCAGGAAACAGGGTTGCCATATTAACAGTATATTCACCTTTTCCGCAGGCGAGCTCTAAAATAAGCGGATGATCGTTCCTGAAATGCTGAAAACTCCAGCGCCCGTTAAATACTTTACCTTCATCAAGCTGCAGCACGTTTGCGAAAGTATCGATTTCAGCAAAACGTCTTAATTTATCTTTTCCCATCAATTTGAATTCGGTCACAAAAATAGAATTTTTATATTTGGGCAAACAAGAGCATCGTCGTGGAAAAAAACGCTAAAATTTATGTAGCCGGTCACCGGGGAATGGTGGGTTCGGCAATTTTCAGGAAACTTGAAAAAGAAGGGTATTCTAATCTCATTACCCGCACTTCAGCAGAACTCGATCTAAGAGACCAGAATGCTGTGGCAGACTTCTTTTCTGAAGAGAAACCAGACTATGTTTTTCTTGCTGCCGCCAAAGTGGGGGGTATTGTGGCGAACAATACTTATCGTGCCCAGTTTCTGTACGAGAACCTGATGATTCAGAATAACATTATCCATAATTCGTATCTGCAGGGAGTAAAAAAACTGATGTTTTTAGGATCCAGTTGTATTTATCCGAAAATGGCCCCCCAGCCTTTAAAGGAGGAATACTTGTTAACCGGGCCCTTGGAACAAACCAATGAGCCCTATGCTATTGCAAAAATTGCGGGTATTAAAATGTGTGATGCTTACCGTGATCAGTATGGCTGTAATTATGTTTCTGTTATGCCAACAAATCTGTACGGTTATAACGATAATTACCATCCTGAAAATTCGCATGTACTTCCGGCATTGATCAGGAAATTTCATGAAGCTAAGGTTTCGGGAAAAGATAAAGTAGTAGTATGGGGAACAGGAAACCCGAAGAGAGAGTTTCTGTTTGCTGATGACCTTGCTGACGCATGTGTTTCGTTAATGGAAACGTATAATGAGCGTAATCTTATTAATATCGGGACAGGTGAAGATGTTACCATTAAGGAACTGGCCCTGCTTATCAAAAAAATAACCGGCTTTGAAGGGGAACTGGAGTTTGACAGTTCTAAACCTGACGGAACTCCCCGTAAATTAATGGATGTTTCTAAGCTGCACTCTTTCGGCTGGAAGCACAGGGTTGAACTTGAAGAAGGAATAAAGCTGGCCTACAAGGATTTCCTGAGTAAGGCATAGTGAATGTGAGAACCCGGATACGGGAAATTTCTATAGTGAATTTCCCGTATCCGGGTTCTCACTTCTTCTTATTAATAGCTTTCGCTGTCGGGAGGAATTCCGTAGTCCACAGGCTTGCGGGCTTTTATACCAACTTTGCTGATTGTTTTACCTTTAAACAGGCCCTTAACTTTATCTAATATCCCGGAAACAGTATTTGAATTAACCTGTCCGGCTACCTTCTGTGAAAGAAAGGTAATGATAGTCTTGGTAATGAAGCCTGATCGTTTAAAAATGACTCCATTCACGAAAAAAGGGATTACAAATCTGGCAATGCTGGTGATAATATCATGATTAAGAAGTTCTGATGTCAGAGATTTTCCGCCATTCTTGCTTTTGAAAATTCCTCTTACAGTAGCAAAAATGGCAGCAGGACTACTTATGGCTTCCTTCAAAGCCTCCTCCTGCTGAAAACTCTGTACCTTCAGAATGTCAATTTCTGCCTGTAGCTCTGCCAGGCTGCTGAAAGTCTTTTCCATCTATTTCTTCTTTTTCTTAAATAGTATCTTCACCATAAAGTCCTGCAGGTACTTGTTAATGTATTGCTCTTTGGTAAAAGCCATCAATAATGCAAGAACCAGGTAAATAAGGGCAACCAGGCCAAATCCTTTAGCATATGAATTAAGCACTTCTCCCAGATAGAAGGCTAGTGTTAAGGACGCGAACAGGAAGGTCAGCAGGGCAGCCACGACTACAAATGCATTCGTTATCAACCCTGCAATAACAACAGTCATACGTTCAATAACAGTAAGCCTTGCAAGTTCAACACGGGTAGTAATATATTCCTTTAATAAGGAAATAATATCCTGGGGTGGTTTCTGGTCTTGAGTATCTGGCATAAAGCAATAAAAGTAAATAAAATCAGGGAATCTATTAATTAAGCCTGTCCTTCAGAACCAGCGGTATTAACTTCTTCTTCCGCAGCAGCAAACTTCGATTTTATATTATCAACTACCTTATCCTTAATGGCGGTGAGGTTATCGATTTCTTCTGCTGCCCTGTCTTTTATAGAATCTCCCAGGTTCTTCAGGGCATCATTTAATTTGTCGCGGGTTTCAGAACCCTTTTCAGGAGCGAACAAAATTCCGAGAGCTGCACCGGCAGCTACTCCGGCAAGTAAACCAAGTAGCACTTTAGTATTATCATTCATGACTTAAAAGTTTAAGTTTTTAAATTTAATTTAACTTCCATAATAATACAAAAAAACAGGATGAACTGTTTTGAATAATTTTATACTATTACTCTTCTTCTACGGAGCGTATTCTTTCTAAACGGTCGGAAGCCAGTTTGCTTGTTTCGTAAATGCGCACGGTAAGTATAAAATAAGAAAGCAATAAAGGTCCGAGAACAAGGCCCATTATTCCAAATGCAGGAATCCCGATTATAACACCTATTACCGTAATAATAGGATGTATATTGCCGATGCGTTTGGCAATCAGGAAGCGTATGACATTGTCAATATTAGAAATCAGCAGGATGCCCCAAAGGAGGATCCCTATTCCTGCCGTACTATTTCCATTGGCAAGTTCAATGATCCCTGCGGGTATAAATACAAACGCTGATCCTATCAGAGGAAGAAAGGAGAGGAAGATGGAAATAACTCCCCAGAATATGGCATCGTCTATTTTGAAAATAAAGAATCCAAGACTTACTAAAGCACCCTGTACAATTGCAATAAGGCCCTGGCCTAAAATATTTGAATAAGTGGTATACTTTAATTCGTCAGCGAATTTGAGGGCATTCTGTTCGCGGAAAGGAGAATATTTAATTAGCTGTCTTTCGAAAATTTCGTGATTGAGTAACATGAAATATAGAAGAAAATACATTACTACGATACCCAGCAACAGATCGGCAGCACCACCAATTATAGAGGGAAAGAGATCGCCTGCATAAGTGGTGGCTTTTTGTATAGCCTTTTGAAGCATATCCGGTTGATGAAGTTTGGATCCAAAAAAGTCATCTATTCTTCGTGCTATTACCTTAAGTTTAAGGGGGTCGCGCTGAAAGTCTGTGATCTTATCAATCACCATCAGGCTCAGGCCATAAAAAGGGACAACGAAAATTATTAATGAACTTAAAATAATTCCTGCACAGGCAAGAAACCTGTTCCATTTCAGGCTTTGGGTAAGATATAAATAGACTGGCCTGAAAAGGGTATACATGATCACCGTACTGAGGAGGGAACCTGCTATAAATCTTAATGAATAAAGGATGCAGCATCCCAGAATAATCAGGATGATCAGAAGAATATTATTTCGTTGTTTATAATTAAATACCGGCATGGGGTTATTTACGAATTACGGTTCTTAACAGCGATTTTCATAGAAACCTTTACAGACCTCCGGCAGCTATCTGCTTTTAGCTTCTTCCTCTTTAAACTTTTGCTTTAGCCAGTATTGAAGAAGTAATTTCATTAATCCTCTCACAGTTCTTTCTGATAATATCGATCAACATATTTTCATCCCGTCCCTCAGAGTTGTTTTTCAATTCTTCTGTTGCGAAATTTATATTTGAAAGGGGACTGTAGATCTCATTTGCTACTATCCGGGTTAAATGGCCAATTGATTCGATCTTTTCTTCATATAGAGATTTTTGTTCCTGGATTTTACGATAAGTGATGTCATGCAAAATTGAATAATAAAATTCTTTATGTCCATGTTGTGAAATCTGTAAGAAAGAAGAAATACTACAGTATTTTGTTTTCCCTAAAGCGGAAATTATTTCGAGCTCCAGATCTTTTACACTTCCATATTGTTCCATTGCAGCGCAGAAAATCTCTCTGTCGGATAGGTTCTTATAAAAGTCGTTTGAATTTTTCCTGATAAGTTCTTCAAAGGTAGTATCCATAAACCTGATGGCAGCTTCATTAGCCTCATAGATGATGCCGTCTGAATCTGTTATCATGATAGGATCTTTAGAACGCTCAAAAAGAGCTCTGAATTTATTTTCGCTGTTTTTAAGCTGAGACAGGGCCTTATGGTGTCTTAAAGCATATCTGATGGTTCTTGCCAGTATCTCACTATTAATCTCATCTTTCGTAAGGTAATCAGCCGCTCCTATGCGCAATGCCTCTTCATCAATTTTACTGTCGCCCCTTCCTGTGAAGATGATGATTGGTTCCGTACAGTTTGATTTAGTTGCTTCATATAAAAGATCGAGTCCTGAATGCTTTCCAAGCCGGTAATCTACCAGATAAATATCATAATGGCTTTTGAGCATTGCGTTGATGGCTTCTGTATAATTATTACACCATGAAACTTCATAATAATTTCCATCGTTTCCTGAGGAAAGGATATTCCGTGTCAGAAGGAAATCATCTTCGTCATCGTCAACAAGCAGTATTTTAATCAGGTGCATGATGTTGAAGTTAATTTAAAAAGGGGTAGAAACAGCCGTATAACCAAAATGATTACCGGTTATATTATTGCATAAAGCAAGACCGATTTCTGTACCCCTCATACCCGATCCTGCAATGCAGGTGCTGAAATAAATTAAAGACCCATACTGATCCTCTATGTCAAATCCAATGCCATATCCCGGGCAGTATTACCGAGCATAAGGCCAGGTAAATAATCAGGATGACAAGTTCTGCAGGGATGTATTATAACCGGCTGCTGTTATTCAGCTCCTGAAGTCACGTTTAATCGCAATTCTTAATCCAGATTAATTGCCTTCATTTTATTGTATAAGGTCTTTCTGTCGATATTCAGAATCTGTGCAGCTTTGGTTTTATTGAAATTAACTTCTTTAAGCACCCTGAGAATTGTTTCATACTCGGCCTCCATAGCTGCATCTTTTAGTCCCCGTTTATTTTCCTTAGCATGAATGTTTTCTACAGCAGATTCGATAGCAGCCACCCTGGCAAAGGTTGAGATCTCCAGTGGGAGTGATTTAAGCTGTATTTTACTTGTTTCCGAAAGTAAGGTAGCCCTGCGAATGACGTTTTTAAGCTCGCGCACGTTTCCGGGCCAGTTATAGGTTAATAAACATTCGATTACCTCGTCGGAAAAACCTTCAACATTTCTGTTCAGCTCTTTATTGGTATATTTAAGGAAGTTTTGGGCAAAAAGGATAATATCATTCTCCCGCTTACGCAAAGGCGGCAAATGAATACTGAATTCATTAAAGCGGTGATACAGATCTTCTCTGAAACGTCCTTTTTGAATAGCATCGTGCAAATTTTCATTAGTAGCGATGATGATCCGTACATCAAGATCGATCTCTTTAGTGCTTCCGATCCTTTTTACTTTTCGTTCCTGAACAGTTCTTAAAAGGGCAGCCTGAATCTCGTAAGAGAGGTTCCCTACTTCATCAAGGAATAAAGTTCCCCCGTTGGCCATTTCAAAGTGACCGATCTTGGTGTAAAGGGCACCTGTAAAAGACCCCTTTTCATGGCCAAAAAATTCGCTGCCTGCAAGTTCTTTAGTGAGAGAGCCACAGTCCATGGGAATAAAAGGTTTATCTCTCCTGTTACTTTTTAAATGAATAGCATGTGCTACAGACTCTTTCCCGGTTCCGCTTTCACCTGTAAGGATCACACTGTAAGTGGTTGGGGCTATCAGCTCAATTTGTCTGAGCAGATCTTTGGATGCTGCGCTGTCTCCGATAATGAATGTTTCGGGAAAGCCCTGGGAATTCATCTTTTCCTTTTTGGGCGGAGCCGCCACTCCAGTATTTTCTGTTTCAGGTTTAAAGAGAGCTTCGTGGGTTTCCAGCGCCTTATTAATGGTATTCAGAATCTCATCAGGATAAAGAGGTTTTGTAATATAATCATATGCCCCCATTTTAATAAGCTCTACAGCCAGCTTAATATCGGAATAGCCGGTTATGATAATTACGCCGGTGGAAGGGTATGCAGCCTTGATCTTTCTGAGCATTTCTCTTCCATCTGTGTCTTCCAGCCGGAAGTCGCATAGAACAAGGTTGAAAACCTCTTTGCCAAGCAGGTCCATTGCATGGCTGCCGCTTGTCGAAATAGCTACTTCATAGCCATTTCTTGTTAAGAATTTTGATAATAAAAGCCCAATGTTTATCTCATCATCAACTATTAAAATTCTCTTCATAATAAAATACTAACAGTTTTAATAAAGGTAATTTATAAAAATTATCCGGGAAATTATTTCTACGATTTCTGCAAAAAATTCTATCTTTTCTTTCAGGGCCATTTTTTGCGATAAAAAATCTCTTCCCTTATTCGGATTCCGGATGAATTTGTTTCAAATCATTTGAAAGGAAGTATTTAGTTGAACCTTTTGTTCATTATATTAGCCGGGGAACGCTTCCGTGCCAGCTCATTTGCCATATATTTCATATATGGTTTTGTATGCCGGAAGAATCTTTTGTATCCTTCACAGAGGTAGTTCAGACCGGCTTCTCCTGTATCAGATGTCAGAAAGCGGTTTTTGGGGCATTCTCCCCGGCAGTAAGAGTACACATCACATTTTTTACACTGCTCCGGCAAAGAATCGTACTTGTTATTACCGAATTTTTGCTGTTCAGGAAGAAGAAGCATCTTCTTCAGCGTACTGCTGTTGATATTGCCTAATTTATATTCGGGATAAACAAAATGATCACATGAGTACACATCGCCGTTATGTTCTATAGCGAGCGCGTCGCCGCAGCGTTCACTAAAAACACATATTCCTGCGGGTACGCCCACTTCGTTAGCCAGCGTTGCATCAAATATCTGGACGAAATAACGGCCTACATCTCTTTTTACCCATTCGTTAAAAATAGAAATGAGAAACTTCCCGAATTTTACAGAGTTAACAGACCAGGGGGCCAATGCAGCGCTATCAGACTGTTCGGGTAAAACCAGTGATAATTTTTCGGGAGAACAACTGCCTGCGATATATTCAATGATCGGAATAAACTGAATGTAACCGCTGCCAACCTGCTTTAAGAAATGATATACCTCAAGGGGGTATTCAGAATTTATGTTATTAACTACAGTCAGGGTATTAAATTCAACATGGTGCTTTTTTAAGAGGTCAATTCCACTCATTACCTTCGAAAAGGAGCCTTTGCCGCCTTTATTTATCCGGTAAGTATCGTGAAGTTTCTCCGGTCCATCTATCGATATGCCAATCAGAAAATTGTTTTCTTTGAAGAATTTACACCATTCGTCATTTAACAACACTCCGTTTGTTTGAAACGAATTGCTGATCTGCTTTCCGCTTCCATATTTTTTTTGGAACCGTAAAGCTGTTTGGAAATACTCTATGCCCAAAAGAGTTGGTTCTCCACCCTGCCATACGAAGGTTACTTCGGGACCAGGCTGTTCGTGTATGTATTTGCGTGTAAAGGTTTCAAGAGTTTCCTCATTCATCCTGAAACTGGAAGTTCCGGGATACATTTTTTCTTTTTCAAGATAATAACAGTAAGCACAGTCGAGGTTGCAAAGAGGGCCTGTTGGCTTGGCAAGAAGATTAAATCCGGATTGGAGGATGGGGTTCATTTATTCAGATATAGTTTTTTACCGGTTCCCGAAAGCACCTGACCAGATTTCCAAAAATGGGAAAAATATAATGCAAGCAGATTCTTTGTCTCAGGAACGTACCTGTAAAATTACAGAATAAATAATAATCTGCGGCAAAATAAAAGCTTTTTAAGTTTGATCTTTGTTGTATTCAGGAATATCACCTGGCTGACAGTCAAGTGCTTTACACAACGTGTCAGGCGTCTCTAAATACTCAATACTTTATTCTGATTTGCTTTATCTGATAAGCGAAATGTTTAGTACTTTTGTGTCCTTTTAATCTGAATATGAGCGAAGAACGGTCCCTTAATTTTATAGAAGAAATAATTGAAGAAGATATAAAGAACGGTAAACACGGAGGGCGCGTACATACCCGTTTTCCGCCTGAACCAAATGGGTACCTTCATATAGGGCATGCAAAGTCAATCTGTCTTAATTTCGGACTTGCGCAAAAATACAACGGCCAGACTAACCTTCGTTTCGACGACACTAATCCCGAAAAGGAAGAGACTGAATATGTTGACAGCATAAAAGAAGACGTTAAATGGCTTGGATTTGAATGGCAGAATGAACTGTATGCTTCTGATTATTTTGAGCAGTTATATGGGTTTGCAGTAAAATTGATTAATAAAGGGAAGGCATATGTAGATGAAAGTACTCCTGATGAGATAGCAGGGCAGAAGGGTACCCCAACTGAAGCCGGAACCCCGTCGCCCTGGCGCGACCGCCCTGTTGAGGAAAACCTGCGGTTGTTTGCTGAAATGCGGGAAGGAAAGTACCAGGACGGAGAAAAGGTTTTACGTGCAAAAATTGACCTGGCTTCTCCAAATATGCACCTGCGTGACCCGATCATGTACCGTATCCGTCATGCAGAGCATCATCGTACCGGAGATGCCTGGTGTATCTACCCGATGTATGATTTTGCGCACGGTCAATCGGATTCTATCGAAGGGATTACCCATTCTGTCTGTACCCTTGAGTTTATTCCGCACCGGGCTTTATACGACTGGTTTATTGAAGAACTGGAAATTTTTCCTTCAAAACAATATGAGTTCGCCCGCCTGAACATGACTTACACCTTAATGAGCAAGCGGCGTCTTCTGCAACTTGTAAATGAGGGTTTTGTAAACGGCTGGGACGATCCGCGGATGCCGACCATCAGCGCCCTGCGCCGCAGGGGATATACGGCTGCATCAATCCGCGATTTCTGCGACAGGATTGGGGTTGCTAAGCGCGAAAATGTTATTGACGTAAGCCTGCTTGAATTCTGTATCCGTGAGGACCTCAATAAAACAGCATGGCGTCGGATGGCGGTGCTTGATCCGGTGAAACTGGTGATAACAAACTATCCTGAAGGACAGGAGGAGGTTTTTCATGGTGAAAATAACCCGGAAGCGGAAGATGGGGAAGGTTCCAGAGAAATTCCGTTCAGCAGAGAGCTCTGGATTGAAAGGGAGGATTTTATGGAGAATCCTTCAAAAAAATATTTCAGACTGGGCCCGGGTTTGATGGTGAGGTTAAAGCACGCGTATATTATTAAATGCGATGGCTTTATTAAGGATGAACAGGGTAACGTAACGGAAGTACATTGTTCATATATCCCTGAGTCGAAGTCGGGAGATGATGTTTCCGGCATAAAGGTAAAGGGTACGATTCACTGGGTGAGCGTTCCGCATGCGGTAACAGCAGAAATACGTTTATACGACAGGTTGTTCCGTATAGAAGATCCCGGTGCCGATGGCCTTGATTTCAGGGAATATATTAATCCTGAGAGTCTGCAGATTATTCCGGAGGCTTATATGGAACCAGATATGGTGAATGCTGAATTTGGTAAGGGCTTCCAGTTTATCCGCAAAGGGTACTTTACCCTGGACAAGGAATCTGAACCCGGCAAACTGGTAATTAACCGTACTGTAACCCTGCGCGATAACTGGGCTAAAGAGGCGAGAAAGGGGTGAGGGTTGTGAGTTGAAAGTTGAAAGTTGAAAGTTGAAAGTTCAAAGTTCAAAGTTGAAAGTTCAGGGTGGAAAGTTGTGGGCTGAAGGGTTACGGTTGAAAAGCATTTGCCAATCATGACTAGTTATGTTTTGGATAAAATGGCTTTTTTTTGTAAAAAAGAGATTTCAGGCGACTTACACTTATAACTTAGTACTTATTACTTATAACTTTTATTTTGCAGATGTGTTAGTGCAATTATAAAAATAAGAAATGGCAACTCTACCTCCATTAGCAGAGCGGATGCGACCGGCATCACTGGATGAATATTCAGGGCAAAAGCACCTGGTTGGGCAGGATGCCATCCTTCGTAAAGCTATTGAAAGCGGGAATTTGCCTTCTATGATCCTGTGGGGGCCTCCCGGTGTCGGAAAAACTACCCTGGCTTATATTATCTCCCGGCAGTTAAACCGTCCGTTCTTTAGTCTGAGTGCTATCAACTCGGGGGTAAAGGATGTAAGGGAGGTGATAGAAAAGGCGGCGAAACTTAAGGAGACTGAAGAAAACCTTCCTGTACTTTTTATCGATGAAATTCACCGTTTTTCCAAGTCGCAACAGGATTCGTTGCTGGGTGCTGTAGAGCGGGGACTGGTTACCCTGATTGGTGCTACTACCGAGAATCCTTCTTTTGAAGTGATTTCGGCTTTGCTTTCACGCTGCCAGGTGTATATTCTTAATAATCTCAGCGAGGAGGATTTGCTTGAGCTTGTGGACCGGGCGCTGAAGGAGGATAAATATCTTTCGGGTAAGCAGGTAATTATTAAAGAACACGAAGCTTTGCTCCGCCTTTCAGGAGGTGATGCGCGAAGGCTTCTGAACGTGCTCGAACTGGTAATTAATGCCAGCAGGCAGGATAAAATAGAAATCACCAATGAATTTGTACTAAGGCATGTTCAGCAAAATATGGCCTTATACGATAAAGCGGGGGAACAGCATTATGATATTATTTCCGCATTTATTAAATCTATCCGCGGCAGCGACCCCAATGCTGCTGTTTACTGGCTTGCCAGAATGATTGCCGGAGGTGAAGATCCTTTGTTTATAGCAAGGAGGCTGCTGATCCTCGCATCGGAGGATATTGGCAACGCCAACCCTAATGCATTACTACTTGCAAACAACTGTTTCCAGGCAGTGAATGTAATTGGCTGGCCTGAATCGCGTATTATTTTATCTCAGACAGTAACATACCTCGCTTCGTCCGTTAAGAGCAATGCCAGCTATGAAGCCATCAGCCGGGCACAGGAACTGGTTGCACGTACAGGCGACCTGTCTGTGCCTTTGCATATCAGGAATGCTCCTACCAAACTCATGAAAAATATTGGCTATGGGAAAGATTACAAATATTCGCATTCTTATGAAGGTAATTTTGAGGAGCAGGAATACTTCCCCCAGGGGCTGAGCGGGACTACTCTATATGAGCCCGGAAATAATGCCAGTGAGCAAAAGTTAAGGGAGCGCCTAAAAGCTTTATGGAAGAATAAATATAAATATTAGAATTATTTTTTATCTTCACCTCATGACCTCCGCCTTTTTACAACATCAATGGAAGGCCTTCTGGCGTTCTAAAAATACGGGTAAGAGCATTGCCGTGCGTATTGTTATGACTCTGCTTATCCTTTACCTTTTTGCTAACCTGCTGGTTGTAGCTTTTTTTCTCGATAAGATATTTAAAGGAGTTTTTCCCTCACAGGATATCATAAGCTCTTTCAATAGTTTTCTTCTCTATTATTTTTTTATTGATCTGCTTATGCGGTTTCAATTGCAGGAGCTTCCAACCCTAAGCGTACGTCCTTACCTGAATTTACCGGTAAAAAAGAATCAGATCGTTAATTACCTGTGTTTAACGTCTCTCTGGTCAGGATTTAATTTTACTCCCTTTATTCTGACTTTACCTTTTTTAATTAATGTAGTTTTAACTCTGAAGGGCGGAGCCGTTTTTGCAGCTTTCATTGTAGCCATTTTCGGGCTCACTATGTTTAATCATTTTTTTAGTCTTTGGTTAAAAAGAAAGGTTAATCTTAATGGCTGGTTTATGGTCGGTTTTCTGCTTGTATTAACTACATTGAGCCTTCTCGACTTCCACTGGAAGATTATTTCTATTTCAGCTTTTTCGAAGACAGTTTTTAATCTTTTATTCATTAATGCATATTATTCGTCAGTGCCGGTACTTCTAGCTATAATTATGTTTTTTATTAACTACCGTTTCCTGCGGAACAACTTATACCTGGACGAGCTCCGTTCTGACACTTCGGGAGAAAAGACCTCTACTGAAATTCCTTTTTTAAGCCGTTTTGGTATGGCAGGAGAGCTTGCTGTAACTGAAATAAAGCTGATACTGAGAAATAAAAGATCTAAGTCGTCGCTTACCATTTGTTCGCTTATGATGTTTTACGGTCTTCTTTTTTATACTAATCCCGCTTACGGCCATGGATATGGATGGAAGATTTTTGCTGCGATGTTTATGACGGGCATCTTTATTATAAATTACGGGCAGTTTATGTTTAGCTGGCAGTCTGGTCATTTTGATGGAATACTGGCCCACCGGATCAGGGCAGAAGATTTTATACGGTCTAAATTTATTCTGTTTACTATATTCTCGGGCGCCGCGTTTATTCTCACCATCCCGTATGTTTATTTCGGCTGGAGGGTGTTGCTGGTGCAGTTCGCGATGTTTTTATGGAACCTGGGAGTAAATTCGCTGGTAATATTGTTCTTTGCTAACCGCAATTACCGGAAAATTGATCTTTCGAAAGGAGGCTCATTTAACTGGGAAGGAGTAGGCGCTTCTCAATGGCTCGTTTCGTTACCCCTGCTGATCTTTCCGTATGTTATTTTTGCCCCCCTGAATTATCTGGGACAGCCGGAAGCAGCCGTCCTCATCATTGGTCTTACAGGTTTGATTTTTATTATTACCAGGCCTTTCTGGATCACTAAATTAACTGAGAATTTTAAACAGCAGCGTTACCTTATTGCCGAAGGATTCAGAAGTTAGGTATTGGCTGCAGCTATGGGATTGTTAGCTTTAACAGATGGAAGAAGAATAAGACGACTAATACGCAGATCATAAATAATAGTAGAAACCGGTATCTGATTCTAAATATCACAGAATGATAGAAATAAGAAATCTTAAAAAAATTTATAACGGGGCGGCTGTTGTAAATATCCCAGAATTAATAGTTAATAAGGGTGAATTTATAGGTCTTGTTGGAAATAACGGAGCAGGAAAAACTACTCTTTTCAGGATGGTTCTTGACCTTATAAGGACCGACAGCGGTGAAGTGCTTTCTAAAGGAGAAAATGTTTCCCACACAGAAAACTGGAAAAATTATACGGCTTCTTACCTCGATGAAGGTTTTCTGATCGATTATCTGACACCCGAAGAGTATTTTTATTTTATAGCCTCGCTCTCCGGACTTAGTAAAGCACACACGGATGCTGAGCTTGAGAAGTATACCGATTTCTTTAATGGTGAAATCCTTAACCGTAAGAAATATATCCGCGATCTGTCTAAGGGAAATCAATGTAAAGTAGGAGTGGCGGCTTGTCTGCTGCAGAACCCGGAGATCCTGATGCTCGATGAACCTTTCGCCAACATCGATCCAAGCACTCAGATCCGGCTGAAGAACATGCTGAAACGAATTAACCAGGAAAAGAATACAACTACGATTGTTTCAAGTCACGATCTTAACCATGTAACTGATGTTTGTCAGCGCATTCTGTTGATGGAGAAAGGAAAAATTATTAAAGATATCCAGACTGACAGTAACACAAAAGAAGAACTGGAGGCCTATTTTTCTGTTATGCAATAAAACGTAATAATATGAACACAGATCTTACAGGGAAACGTGCTTTAGTATGCGGAAGCACCCAGGGAATAGGAAAAGCTTCTGCTATTGAGCTGGCTTCTATGGGTGCGAGTATTACCCTGATTGCCCGGAATGAAGATAAGCTTAAGGAAGTGATCGGTTTACTTCCGGTAGATGATACCGAAACGCATAATTATATTGTCGCTGATTTTGATTTTCCGGATCAGTTGAAGGCGTCCCTCGATCCGTTCCTGAAAGATTATACGGCAGATATTCTTGTTAATAATACCGGCGGCCCGAAGGGAGGACAGGCTATCGACGCCACTACCAGCGAGTTTATTCAGGCCTTCTCTAATCATCTTGTTTGTAATCAGATCCTTGTTCAGGCAGTGGTCCCGGGGATGAAAGCGGCAGGCTGGGGCAGGATCATTAACATAATCTCCACTTCTGTAAAGGCCCCGCTCCGGGGGCTGGGTGTTTCAAATACAATCCGTGGAGCTGTGGCAAACTGGGCAAAGACCCTTTCTTTTGAACTTGGCCCCTTTGGTATAACCGTAAACAATGTGCTGCCTTCAACTTCAATGACCGGCAGGCTGGAGTCTCTTATTGCCGGCAGGGCAGAGAAGGAAGGTAAAAGTTTTGATGATGTGAAGAAGGAAATGATCAGTGAAATACCTGCAGGCAGGATAGGTACAGCCGGGGATGTTGCGGCGGCTGTTGCATTTCTTGCTTCGCCTGCGGCCGGATATATTAACGGAATAAATATTCCGGTGGATGGGGGAAAGACACCGTCGTTGTAGTATAAAGCAGGTGACCTGTTAATGATTGCCAATCAAATTCCATAATGCATGGAAAACTATCGCAGGCAACAGGCTTCCGCATCTTTCTTTAAGCATTGCTGCAATTAACCCGGTAAAAAATCCAAGCAAAATGTGGATAAGATTAATCTGGAGATGAAGGCCGTTTTGAAGAACGACGCCTTGCACCAGTCCATAAAGCAATGAAGTAATAAGAGCACCCCAGCCGAGAGGAAATCCAAGGATGTTTTCCCCTTGCGGAAATATCCTGTTGAGCAGGGCAAGAAAAATTCCGCGGAAGATAATTTCATCGCCTATAGCCGGCAACGTACATTGAAAAAGAACGGTCTCGGTGTTAAAGTTTGGATTTGATGTCTGAAGCGTCATGTAAATCGCCAGCCTTATAGCAAGGACAACCAGCATCATTATAAGAACAGGCATTACCGAATTGGGCGTAAATCTGAGCGTCCAGCCGGTTTCTCTGTAACTAAACATTTTACTCCTGTAAAGTATAAATACCCCCAGCAGAAATCCGGCTAGTTTACCCGTCCAGTTCCATTGCTGCCCTTCAAAAAGGAAAATACCTGCCAGCCCGGTTGTTAAGATAAACCAGAGCATGTAGAGTACAAAGAAAATCGCAAGGGTCCTCAGTTCGCCTTTTTTTATCTTCCCGGCCAGGAAGATAAAGGGAAGAAGGATGATCAAATGAACGACAGCAATGAGTAGTTGTGAGGATACCAGCATCTTAAATCATTTTAATTACAGGCAAAGATAGCCGAATATGTTTTTCCCGTGGATATTCAATGTCTTTTATAGCCATTCTGATAAAATGGAGGATGGTGTTATGTTTCCGGCTGCAGAAAAATAAAGAAACTTAAATTATGTACTAAATTTGGGCCACTATTTGTAGCTTTGGAAAACATTGCTAAATGAAAATATGCTTCTATATCTGCTCCCTGTTAAAAAGGGCTAAACAGCAATTATATATAGTTTTGGCATTTGATTTGATTTTTAACCATTAAAAATACATACAATATGAAACTGATGAAGATTAAAATAGCAACTTGTTCTGTTGCACTTGCAAGTGTTGTTATACTAGGTTCTGGCTGCAGTACAATGACCCGTACACAAAAAGGTGCTGTAATTGGTTCTGCAACCGGAGGTACCATTGGTGCGCTTATCGGCAAAAAGGCAGGAAATACAGCAGTCGGGGCAATTCTTGGAGGTGCTATCGGAGGTACTGCCGGAGCTTTTATAGGCAGAAAGATGGACCGCCAGGCTGAAGAAATTCAAAACACTGTTCCCGGAGCTGAAGTAATTAAGGCAGGAGAGGGACTTATTGTAAAATTTGATTCAGGAATCTTATTTGATTTTAATAAAGCTAATCTGAAGGATGCAGCGCGTACAAACATCGCAAATCTTGCCACTTCTATGAAGAATAATCCTGAAACAAATATAATGGTAATCGGACACACTGATGATGTTGGTTCAGATTCTTATAATTATACACTCTCACAGCAGCGTGCACAATCGGTAAAGGACTTTGCTGTAAGCAGCGGGGTAAGTATATCCCGTATCAGTATTACCGGCAAGGGAGAAACTGAGCCTATTGCAGATAATACTACAGAAGCAGGACGTGCTCAAAACCGTCGTGTAGAAATTGTGATTGTGGCGAACGATCAACTGAAGAATGAAGCACGTCAGAGTGCGCAATAGTGGTTTGGTGAATTAGATATGGTCCCACCTGGTATTCCGGGTGGGATTTTTTTTTATAACAATGTTTTACACAGAAATATGTAAATTGTTAAAATTTGTTAAAGTGGCAGCAAGAAAAAATTATTGCACTTATCCTTCCGTTAAGGACCCTATATTTGACGTTATTAAGAAGATGACTGTAGATAAACTTAAGAGGACTTTTATTGCCATTTTTTATTCACTTATTTGTTGTTCTGCTTTTGCTCAGACTATTAAGACCGGAGTGCTGGTAGTGGGAGCCGGTCCGGCGGGGACTGCTGCAGCTATACAATCGGCACATTCCGGAGTAAAGACGCTTCTGGTGGACAAAGGAAATTTTGAATCACTTGTTCTCAGTCAGGACGACAGTGCATTCAGGACCGGAATTTATGCAGCATTTTTAAAGCGTGTAGAGTCAGCCCAAAAATATCCGGTCACAAAAAATCAAACATTTTCACCCGCTTTTGCTGCCACTATTTTTAAAGCCTGGGCTGATACGGTTAAGAACCTGAGCATATTAACAAAAGTTTCTGTAAGCGGGATCAGAAAAGACGGGAAAGGATGGATCGCTACGTTATCAAATAAAAAAGAAGTAAAAGCTGACGTAATTGTAGAAGCTACCCCGGATCATTCCATTTCTGCTATGGCATCTGTAAATCCGGATGATGCAAAATTTGCTCATGCAGATTCTTCGGCGTACGCCTCCGGAAGATACCGTACAGGCATTGCTATTATTTCTCCGGGAAAGTCCTGGCCTGTTACTTTGCCTGCCGAAGCATTAGTTCGGGAAACAGAAAACTTTATTTTAACAGGAAGCAGGCAAAATCCCGCAACCATTTTCACTGGTCAGGGGGCAGGCGCCGTGGCCGCTTATTGCTCCTTTTTTAAAACGACAACCAAAAAGCTCAATGTAAGATTGATTCAAAGTGAACTCATCAATTTCGGCTCAAGACTCATCCGTTTTGATGATATCAGTGATAACGATTCTAATGCGGTAGCGATACAAAGTATAGCCCTTACAGGTATCTTAAGAGGAAAGACTTCGGCCGGAAAATTTAATTTTATGCCTGATTCTACCGTATCATCGGAAGAAATAAAACTTCCTGTTAAGGAATACTATTCGAGGAGCCAGATCTGGTTTTTGGATAACCGATCAGATAAGCTTACCCTGAAGGATCTGCTAAGCCTGATAAAGTTTACCGCTTCGAGGGGTGAAGAATTAAACCGGGAAGTGGAAAAAGGATGGCATACATCATTAAAGCTGCCTGGCAAATTTGATCTTAATAAACCGGTAACGCGCAGGGAAGTAGCAGCACTTTTTAATGCCTACCTGAAGCCATTCAATGTATTTGTGGATATGAACGGTGAATTAAAAAGGTGACGGCAGCTAAGTAAGTCTCTTTGTTTATATCCTGCGTTTAAGGGTTATAATTACCATTTCCGGCTGGTTTGATCCAGACGGAACGATCCGTAATACCAGGCTTTTCTTATTTCCCGAACGGAACAAATCGTAGATATCTTCCATTCCCATCTCATTGACAGATTTAAGATTAATGGATAAAATCTCGTCGTTTTCCATTAAACCGGCCTGTTCGGCGGCCGATCCGGGTTCTATCCGTGTAATATATAAATGCTTATAGTCCGGTGGCGCCTGGGCAAGTTCTACTCCGCTCATGTCGTGTTCAAAGGGGTCTCTGAATCTTGAATTTGGTTTCAGATAGATGCATAAATTGTTATAATCAAAAACAACACTAAAGCGCCGTAAAATAGTGTTGCCTATATTTCCATTCCGTGTAACCGACTGAAATTTTCCTGCTGCATCTTTGTAATCAGGGAATGCCGAAATAACCTTTTTCAGTTCGTATTTACCAATTTTTACAAAGGGGATCCGGGCAATATAGCCACTAATCGCACCGTTAAGCCCAATGCCGAGATTAGCCCTGATATTTGGTTCGGGTACCTTATAAGGCTGCAGAGAATCTGTTTCGAGAGATATGGGGTGACCAGCGCCGGTATCTATAATTAATTTGGCATCTCTCTGTTTACCGGGTTCGGCAGACACCGACGCTGTAAGATAAGGTTTACGCTCTTCAATCTCTATCGGTATTTTGTAGCCTTTACGGGGGATATAAGAAACCGAAGGAGAGTATAGTTTAAGCATGCCTGCAGCATAATTTATTTTTACAATGAAGCTGCTAAAGAAGTCATATCCTATTAATCCGTGGACAGGAATACCTGTATAGGATGACAGATTAAAAGCATCCTGTTTCAGTATAGCGGCAGACATCTCTCCATAAATGTTATTCCCAATGCCGACGATTAATGACGGCGTTACAAATGCACTTAATTCATCACCCTCGCCAAAGCCGGTAATCTTTAAGCTTCTGAGGTTTTCAAGTTCAAGAGAATCACGGAGAGAAGGGTCTGAGATCAGCATGATCCCTATCCCCGTGTCGAGTACAAAGTTAAAAGGCCCCTTTCCGTTTATGGTGACAGGTATTATAATAAGGTTCTTAATGAATTTAAATGAAAGATTTTTGCTTTTCTTTCCTCCATAAAGATGAAAAGACTGGGCAAAGCACACAGGCACCGTAAAGGATATCATTAATATTCCAGTAACAATACACCGTAGTACTTTTTGAAAGTTCACACATTGATCAGCTTATCTGGATCAAGGTAGAAAAATTATTACAAAATGAGCTTCATCATTTCATAATAATTTTATTATTGGATCCTTTGTATGAGAATTATGGTGAGCCGGATGCTGCATGACAGCTATACTTAAACTTACCCTTATACTTGCACATTTATTAAGAGTTATAAAACAGATGAATGATATTTTAAATACCTGCCTGATGCATCCGGGGGACCAGATCACACTGGTAATGACCAGGATTTACCGCAGAGGGCTTACTACAACTTCCGGTGGAAATATATCGATAATGGATGAGAACGGCGATATCTGGATTTCGCCTTCAGCTATTGACAAGGGTTCACTTCAACCTTCCGACATTGTTTGCATCAGAAAAAACGGTGATATTGAGGGAAACCATAAACCTTCTTCCGAATTCCCTTTTCACAAAGCGATCTATAAGATAAGGCCCGACATTAAAGCGATTATTCATGCCCATCCTCCTGCACTGGTTTCATTCAGTATAGCCCGGGCGGTTCCCGATACCAATATAATTTCTCAGGCCAGACAAATATGTGGCCCTGTAGGATATGCTGAATATGAATTGCCGGGGAGTGAGGCGCTTGGAGCAAAAATTGCACAGGAGTTTACCAAAGGATATAAGGCAGTGATTATGGAAAACCATGGTACGGTGGTTGGCGGACAGGACCTTATGGATACTTTTCAACGGTTTGAAACACTTGAGTTTTCTGCACGGACTGTATTATATGGTAAATCTGTGGGTGAACCAGCCTACCTTACCGACCAGGATATTGATGCTTTTGAGGCTCAGTTGCCTCCTTTGCTTCCGGAGATGGAAAATGTAACTTATCCTTCAGATGAGCGGGAAAAAAGAGCCGCAATCTGTAAGATTGTGCACCGGGCCTGCACTCAGGGATTAATGATCAGTTCGTATGGTACAATATCTGTAAGATGGAAAGATAATGATTTTCTGATCACTCCAACGGATGTGCCGCGCTGGGATCTGCAGCCTGAAGATATTGTTCAGATTAAGAACGGTCAGCGTGAACCGGGCAAGCTGCCAAGCCGGTCTATCTATCTGCATCAGGAGATATATAAACGGCATCCTGAAATCAATTCCATTATTATTACCCAGCCTCCCTATCTGATGGCGTTTTCTGTTACAGGGGCCTCGTTTAATGTGAGGACCATTCCTGAAAGCTGGATATTCCTTCAGGATGTGCATACTCTTGAATTTGGTGCCCAGTTTGCATGCAGGACAGATATTGCGGATATGGTATCAAAAAACAATCCTGCAGTTTTGATAAAGAACGATTGTGTAATGGTAACCGGAAATCAGTTACTGCAAACATTCGATTATCTCGAAGTGGCTGAGTTTAGCGCAAAATCACTGGTAATGTGTGCTTCTATAGGTAAAATGGTACCAATAAGCAATGAACAGGTAGAAGAACTCCGCAAGGCGTTTATTAAGGGATAAGGATATATTCGGAAGGATACCTCCTGTCTTCAGGTATTACATCTTTCCCGGGATCAGATGCTATCTCCGGAAAGATGCTTTTCTGTAAATTCCGGATTAAAAAAGCGGTCGGGGACAGGTTTAATAAGACCTGTGTTTAAACAGGTTTTTCATGTTTTTGAAACATTAGCAGGCCGTTTCAGTAAAAAGGAGTAATTTTATCATAAATATAAAGAGATGAGTTCTTTTTAAAAAAATTCAATTAAATCACTATTTTGCTTTTATGATTACAACTAAGGACATTTTTAGTTACGAACCTGATGGGAAATATGCTGTTCCTGTTGCATATTTCTCAATGGAATTTGCCATAGATCAGGCCTTGAAAATTTACAGCGGCGGTCTTGGATTTCTTGCGGGATCGCATCTGCGCAGTGCTTATGAGCTGAAGCAGAATCTGATAGGGATTGGGATCTTATGGAAATTCGGATATTACGACCAGCTTAGGGATACAGACGGCACTATGAAGCCGTTTTTCCTGGAAAAGCAATATTCTTTTCTTCAGGATACAGGTATTGTTTTTACTATTCCTGTTCATGAATCGCCGGTAACTGTTAAGGTTTGGTTATTAAAACCGGAAACCTTTAAATCAGCGCCGCTTTTCCTGCTAAGTACAGATGTGCCTGAAAATGATGAAATATCGCGGAGCATCTGCCACCGCCTTTACGATTCCAATGAAACTACCCGTATAGCCCAGTCAATTTTATTAGGAACCGGGGGTGCAAAGCTTCTTGATCTTCTGGGCCGGGATAATTCTTTGTATCATATGAATGAAGGGCACTCGCTGTCCCTTAATTTTTATCTTTACTCTAAGTTCAGGAGCCTGGAAGAAGTGAGGAAAAGAGTTGTTTTTACTACTCATACTCCCGAAGCAGCCGGTAATGAAGAGCATGCTTATTCTTTACTGCAGGAGATGTCTTTCTTTTGCGGATTAACAGAGCCTGAAGTTAAATCGGTATTAGAGCTTGAGGGCCCCCAGTTAAACTATACACTTGCTGCATTAAAGTTTGCCGGAAAAGCAAATGCCGTATCCAAACTTCATGGAGATGTTTCAAGAGAAATGTGGAAGAACAATAAGGGGATTTGTGAAATTACTTCAATTACCAATGCCCAGAATACCACATACTGGAAAGATGCTGCATTTCAAAAAGCTTTAGATGCAAATGATAACCAGGCTGTTATTGCCAGGAAGAAGGAAATGAAAAAAGCCCTTTTCGAAGTAGTTGCCGATCAGTGCGGTAAGTTGTTTGATGAAAATGTGCTTACAGTTGTTTGGGCGAGGCGGTTCGCCGGGTATAAGAGGGCAGATCTTCTTATGTACGATTGGGAACGCTTTCTCAGGCTGGTTACCGGTACAGAATATCCTGTCCAGGTTATATGGGCCGGGAAGCCTTATCCAACGGATTTTGGGGCTATCGATACATTTAACAGTATTATTAACCGTGCAAAGCCTTTTGCTAACTGTGCCGTATTAACCGGATATGAACTCAAACTTTCGGCCTTACTGAAGAAAGGTTCGGATGTTTGGTTAAATAACCCAAGGATGTACAGGGAAGCTTCCGGCACAAGCGGCATGACTGCTGCAATGAATGGTAGTATTAACCTTTCCATTCCGGATGGCTGGATCCCTGAATTTGCTAAAGACAAAGAAAACAGTTTCATTATAGAACCAGCTCCTGATTATCTTTCTTATGAAGAAAGGGACCGGCTTGAGGCGTTTAATCTGATCGAAACGCTGGAAAACGAAGTGATCCCAGCTTATTATAAGGATGAGGACAAATGGCTTTCTATTCTCAGGAACGCTGCTGCAGATGTTGCCCCGGCATTCGAATCTGGCAGAATGGCCAGAGAGTATTATGAAGTAATGTATTCTTAAGGAATATATAACGGAGGATTGAAATATTAATCCTCCGT
The DNA here is from genome assembly GCA_015654985.1 of Sphingobacteriales bacterium. Taxonomy (GTDB): domain Bacteria; phylum Bacteroidota; class Bacteroidia; order Sphingobacteriales; family Sphingobacteriaceae; genus Arcticibacter. The sequence goes on from JAATFW010000353.1 coordinate 30,073, forward strand.
TATATCTATATCTTTTTGCCTTCTTCTTTTAAATGTAAGATCTTTTGCAGATTCCTTTCGGGTTATCAGCATTGGAATTCCTACTCCGCCGGCAAGGCACATCAGAATAAACATTGTCTTTATTCCGTAATTAACGGTTTCAGAAACAATCTGCTGGTAGGTGTCGGGTTGTATTTCTCCCGCCAGCTTTATAAGCCCTATAATAGTACGGTAAGCCAGTATTCCAGGGATCATTGGAATAACAGAAGGAATAGCAAGGACCGGAGGCGGTGAATGCCTTTTATGGGCAAAATAGATACTTAAAAAGCCAACGACCGTTGCACCAAACAGAGAGCCGAAAACCACGTTGATACCAAAATGCATCGCAAGCACCTTTGTGAAACCTCCCGCCGCTCCCATGCAATAAATAGTAAGAAGATTTTTAGGCGGAACATTGAACAGAACAGCAAAACCTGCTGCCGCAAGTCCGAACCAGATACATTTCTCAAGTAAAAGTAACCACTCCATCATCTTAAAACTGATAAATAAACATTGACGTTAATAATCCCAATCCGATAGCAAACGAAATAGAAAGTCCGCTCATCCCTCTTATGATAGCGTTCTGAAGGTTTCCCTCAATCAAATCAGAAAAGGTGTTTATAAGGGGGACTCCAGGTATGAGATACAGTACGGAAGTAGCAAAAGCCTGTTCATGAGTATAGCCCATGCCAAATTTAACTGTAGCTCCGGCGATTAATGAAGCCGTAAAAGCAGCAAAGTAAATACACATATAAGAATTATACCCGATCTTTGTTGTTTCCTGCCTTACAAACAGACCTATAAATGTAGCAATAAAGACAGTTAGCATGTCAAGAGCTTCGCCCCCTGCAACCCTGCAAAAGGATGACCCCGCTAATCCAACAAGTACAAGAATTACCAGCCTGGGGTAGTGTGGTAAAGCTGTCAGGCGTGACAGCTCTTCATTGATCTCGCTGATGGTAAGTTTTTCTTCCACTACGAGCCAGCTTAAATGGCTTATACCGGTAAGAAGCGTAAAATTTACACCGGGAGGAGATGAACGTTTCATTCAGAAAAAGGATTGTTCATTACTCTCATCCCTCAAAGTAAGGAGAATGGTCCTGTTATTAATCACCAGTTCTGTATGATAGCCAAAGGAATCGGAGATCCTGGTGATCGTGTTTCTGATCCTTCCTGTGCTGGCTCCCGAACTTATCAAAAGAGCTGCGATCTGTAATAAAGTATCGCAAAGTTCCCTGATATGAGTGTTTTTGTTTTCTGGTGTCATAGAATTGACAGTTTTTTAAGAACGCTGCAAAAATAAGAGTCTTTCTTTCTCCACACTTGACAGAGATCATATTTTTTAGCAAAAAAAATATAAATTTTTGTAATCTAATCATTCATTGTAAGATGCAAAGAAATAAAGTGGAATTATTGGCACCTGCCGGGTCTTTCGAATCGTTAATGGCAGCCATAAAAGGGGGGGCAGATTCAGTATATTTTGGAGTTGAGCAGCTTAATATGCGTGCAAGATCGAGTAATAACTTCACGATTGATGATCTGGCCCGGATTACATCTGTTTGCCGGGAGCATAACATAAAGGCTTATCTTACTTTAAATACTATTTTATACGACCACGACATCAGTTTGATGAAAAATATAATTGATGCAGCTAAAGAATATGCCGTGGATGCAGTAATTGCTTCAGATCACGCTGTGCTCCTTTATGCAAAGAAAGTTGGACTAAAGGTCCATATTTCTACACAGTGTAATATCACAAACATCGATTCCATAGAATTTTTTGCTGCCTATGCTGATGTAATGGTGATGGCCCGCGAATTAAGCCTGATGCAGGTAGCATCTATTAACCGGGAGATCAAACGCAGGGAAATAACGGGGCCTTCAGGCAACCTGGTGCGTTTAGAAATATTTGCGCATGGCGCCCTGTGTATGGCTGTTTCAGGTAAATGCTATATGAGCCTGCATTCCGACTTTTCTTCCGCAAACCGCGGCGCCTGTATTCAGAATTGCAGGAAAAGTTATATTGTAACCGATAAAGAACAAGGCACAGAATTTGAAATTGACAACGAATATATTATGTCTGCCAGAGACCTTTGCACCATAGATTTCCTGGATAAGATAATTGATGCAGGTGTGGAAGTTTTAAAGATAGAGGGCCGGGGACGCAGTGCAGATTATGTTTATACAGTGGTTAAATGCTACAGGGAGGCCTTGGATTCGTATTATGAAGGAACCTATTCCCATGATAAAATGGATGACTGGAAAGCGCGTTTATCTACTGTTTTCAACAGGGGATTCTGGGATGGTTATTACCTGGGCCGTAAAATGGGAGAATGGAGTAATATATACGGCTCCAAAGCTACCAGGCGGAAAGTATATTTAGGCAAGGGCGTTAAATACTTCGATAATGTACGAAGCGGAGAGTTCAGGATGGAGTCGCAGTCGCTTGAAGTAGGTGATGAGGTTTTAATTACAGGGCCAACCACCGGTGTTGTTCAGGCAATAGTAAATGAACTAAGGGTGAACGATATGCCAACAGGAAAGGTAAAGAAAGGCGATCTATTCTCTATGGCACTTAATGAGAAAGTGCGCCCGTCTGATAAGCTGTATAAACTTGTAGATGCCTGATGATCCGTATTATACAGCAAAGGGCTAAATGTATCGGATGTAATGCCTGCGTGGAAGCAGCAAGTTATCGCTGGCGCATTTCCCGGAAAGACGGTAAATGTACGTTGGTTCAGGGAGCAGAGAAAAGGGGATTTTTCAGCGTGGTAGTTGGCGATGATGAATATGAAAGTAATAAAAGTGCCGCAGTGCATTGTCCTGTAAATATTATAAAAGTAGAAAGAGTAAAATGACCAATACCCAAACAAGTATTGCTATGGTTGATAAACGGATCGTTTCGTTTCTTCAAGCCCAAACAGTATTGACAATGGCAACCAGTGCCGATAATATTCCCTATTGTGCTGCCTGCTTTTATGCCTATAGTGAAAAGCATAATTGCCTGGTATTTAAGTCGTCTTCAGACACGGCACATATTGTCCAGGGACTTAATAACAGGAGGGTAGCAGGTTCTGTATTACCCGACAAACTGATAACTGGTAAAGTAAAAGGAGTTCAGTTTGCCGGAAACTTTACAATGGCTGAAGGTGACCTTCAGAGTGATCTTCAAAAGGAATATTATAAAAGATACCCTTTTGCCCTGGCTATGGGGGGCGATTTGTGGGTTATTGAACTTAGCTGGATTAAATTTACCGATAATACGCTGGGATTTGGGAAAAAAGTGGTTTGGGAAGCGGAGAGGTAAGATGCCGGAAGCCGGAATTTTGATTTTTTAGAATAACGAATTACAGTGGGAGAGCTCTGTATGTAAAAGAAAGAGCGATCAAAATCCTGATCGCTCTCCTTTTATTATTATTAACGTGTTTTTAAATCAGATGATGTGTTCTCTGTACATGAAGCTGATTATCCATCTTCATCTCAACTAAACCAGCAGCCTTACAGGTTATTCCAGCAATTTTTTAAAGGTCTGCAGGAAAGCGGCACCCTGGGCTCCATCCACAACGCGATGGTCGGCGCTTAAGGTAACTTTCATTACATTGCCGGGAACGACAGCACCGTTCTTCACTACCGGAACCTGTTGTATTCCTCCGATAGCAAGGATACAGGAGTCGGGAGGGTTGATAATAGCTGTAAATTCATCTACTCCAAACATTCCAAGATTAGAAACCGTGAAGGTAGAGCCTTCCCAGTCGGCTGGCTGAAGTTTTTTATTCTTGGCTTTTTGCGCAAAGTCTTTTACTTCGGCTGAGATATGAGAAAGTGATTTTCCGTCGGCAAAACGTACAACAGGGACAAGCAGGCCTTCATCTACCGCAACTGCTACACCTATATTAACATGCTCATTTGTTCTGATCTTATCTCCTCTCCATGAAGAATTAACCCCCGGATGTTGTTTCAATGCCACTGCAACCGCTTTAATAACCAGATCGTTAAAGGATATTTTGACCGGTGCGTATTCATTCATTTTATTACGGGCAGCTATAGCGCTGTCCATATCAATGCTCATCGTAACGTAGATATGAGGGGCAGTGAATAAGCTTTCAGACAATCTGCGTGCGATGGTTTTACGCATCTGAGTAACAGGTTTCTCTGTATATTTCTCTTCGCCAACGTATTGAGGGATAGTAACAGCAGGAGCTTCTTTCTTTGCTTCTTTAGGAGCGGCACTTTCGGCAGCAGGAGTCGCAGTTGAAGGAGCAGCAGCTTGTTTGGCTGCGGGTGTAAAGCTTTCAACATCTTTCTTTACAATACGTCCGCCTTCGGCACTGCCTTTAACCTGCGAAAGATCAATTCCTTTATCTTTTGCAATTTTTTTAGCAAGGGGGGAAGCTTTTACACGTGAGTCAGCATCAGCAGTTGCTGTTGATTCAGCTTCGTTCTGAACAGGCTGCGAAGCCGCCTTTGTTTCGTCTTCTTTATTGCCTTCAGTGGCATTCGAAGGAGAAGGTGAGCCCTGCAGTAAAGATTGTACATCAGTACCTTCTTTTCCCACAATAGCAATGATGTCATTCACTTTTGCTGCCTGGCCTTTCTCTACACCGATGTAGAGCAGTGTTCCTTCAGCATAAGCTGTAACTTCCATGGTAGCCTTGTCTGTTTCAACATCGGCAAGAGTATCATCACTTTTTATCTGGTCGCCAACTTTTTTATGCCACTCGGCAATTACGCCTTCGGTCATTGTATCACTCAGCAGGGGCATACGGATAACCGTAGCTCCTACAGATTCGGGATCTACCGCTGCCGGAGGTGCACCCTGTACAGCAGGATCACCCGAAGGTTTTTCCGTTTCCGGTACCTTCGTTTCGGGTTTATCTTTTGTTTCAGCAGGACTTGAATCTTCAGCTTCTTCAGTGTTTCCTGCACTTGCTTTAGCGGAGCCGGCCCCTTCAAGGGCGGCTTTATAATCTTCGCCTTCCTCACCCAATACAGCAATAACAGAATCTACAGGAACAGTAGAGCCTTCTTCAGCGCCTATATATAATATAGTACCCTCCTGGTATGATTCAAAATCCATTGTTGCTTTGTCGGTTTCAACTTCAGCGATCAGATCTCCTGTGCCTACTTTATCACCGACTTTTTTGTGCCATTTAGCAATAACCCCTTCAGTCATGGTATCGCTCATTTTAGGCATGCGAACTACTTCAGCCATTTTGTATACGGTTTTTTGTCTGACAATTAATTAGCTTTTTATAAAAGGATAATCTTCCTGAACATATACATCATGATACAGTTCAGAAGGATCAGGCCATGGAGATTCTTCAGCAAATTTAACCGCTTCATCTACAATAGCTTTCACTTTTTTATCAATTTCCTCAAACCAGGCATCATCGGCATAGTTGTTCTGAACGATAGCATGTTTTACAACACCCAGCGGATCCTTTGCTTTATATCTCTCCAGTTCTTCTTTAGTACGGTATTTTGCCGGATCAGACATAGAGTGACCTTTATAACGGTAAGTGCGGACTTCAAGAAAGCTCGGGCCATCGCCTTTGCGGGCGCGCTGTACCGCCTCATCCATGGCGTTATGAACCGCAACCGGGTCCATTCCGTCTACAGGAGCGGATGGCATATCGAAACCTAAACCAATTTTATAGATATCCTGCATATTGGTAGTCCGTGCAACCGAAGTACCCATAGCATATCCATTATTCTCACACACGAAAACTACCGGCAGTTTCCAGATCATGGCCATATTAAACGTTTCATTTAACGAGCCCTGTCTTACAGCACCATCACCCATATAGCAGACACAGACATTGTCTGTACCCTGATATTTTTCGGCGAAGGCAATGCCTGCGCCCAAAGGGATCTGTCCGCCAACAATTCCATGTCCGCCAAAAAACTTATGTTCTTTACTAAACATGTGCATGGAACCTCCTTTGCCTTTAGAGCAACCCGTGGCTTTTCCGTATAGTTCTGCCATTACTTCTTTCGGCGACATGCCCTTAGCTATTGCATGAGCATGATCGCGGTAAGCAGTGATCATCGAATCTTCGGGTTTTAATACTGATATTGCACCTGCAACAACAGCTTCCTGACCGATGTATAAGTGACAAAAGCCTCTTATTTTTTGCTGACCATAGAGCTGTCCGGCCTTCTCTTCGAACTTGCGCATCAGCACCATGGTTTCGTACCAGTGCAGGTAGGTATCTTTGGTAATTTCAACTGAACTCATTTGTCAATAATGTGTTTTTGGGATGGCAAATCTAACCATAACTTCCTAAAAAAAAGAAAATCGTGTCGTAATTACCCATCTAATCATAAATATCGTTCAGTTATGATTCTGCGATGATGATTCAGATGTCCGGCAATAATAAACAGAAGTGCCTTTACACTTACCCGATTATTATTAGCCACGCCTCTGAGTGATAATTCTTCTTCTGAAAGCGAACGGAATAAATACATATTTGCTCTTCTTAGAACCGCAAACTCCTCTATAAGTTTCCCAAAATTCTGATTTGCGTAACCGGAGTTATCTGCATACTCATTTTCATCGAAACCCGGCAAAAGGGTCTGGTCTTTACGGGCAATACAAAGCAGGCGGAAGGTCATTATTCTCTCTGTATCGATAAGATGGCCTAAAAGCTGTTTTAATGTCCATTTCCCGGGTGCATAAGCATAATCTGCCTTTTCTGCAGGCAGTGAGCTTAGAAGATCAGGAAAAGAACTTGTCTGACCTTCAAGTTCGGCAATGACGTTATCTCCTACGGTTTGAATGTAAGTGTTGTAATAAGATGCATATTCATCAGGTTGTGGCCGGTTCATATCTTGTACTGCTTTTTAAAATTATCCGCATGGTAGTCCCTTTTCCAGGCTCTGAATCTTTTACAAAGATGAGCCCTTTATGGTAGTTTTCAACAATCTTTCTGGTTAATGATAATCAAAGGCCCCAGCCCCTTTTACGGGTTGTATAACCCGGCTGAAATATAGTTTCAAATTTAAGCCTCGGTACCCCTTTACCGGTATCTGTTACATCTATAAATACCTGCTCCTTCACCAGGTTTTCAATGATCTGTACTTCAATTTTTCCGTCACCTTCTATGGCATTTACAGCATTTTTCAGGAGGTTTTCGATTACCCAGTCGAAAAGAGGGATATTCATCAGAGCTTCAACCTCTTTGTCGCCCGTTAC
>JAATFW010000011.1 GCA_015654985.1 Sphingobacteriales bacterium
TCTTCTACTCCTGAAGAGGCACGCACAGGATTGATTGAGACTTTTGGCTTATCTGACCTTCAGGCAAGGGCTATTCTTGATATGACACTGAGGAGGTTAACAGGACTGGAACGTGACAAGATCAAGGATGAGTACGCCGAATTGATGAAGACCATCGATTATTTAAAATCAATACTGGCAGATGAAGGCCTGAGAATGCAGATCATTAAGGATGAACTGCATGAGATATTGGAGAGATACGGGGATGAACGTAAAACAACTATTGTCCATTCTGCCGAAGATATGCGGATGGAAGATTTCATTGACGATGAAGAAGTTGTAATTACTATCTCTTACGAGGGTTATATTAAACGCACGCCGCTTTCTGAATATCACAGGCAGGGAAGGGGAGGAAAAGGGTCTCTTGGCTCTAACTCACGCGACCAGGACTTTATTGAGCATATTATTATTGCCTCTAACCATAACTACATGCTGTTCTTTACTGAAGCAGGACGTTGTTTCTGGCTGCGTGTATTTGAAATACCCGAAGGCTCAAGGACCAGCAAGGGGAGAGCTATACAGAATATTATTAATATTCCTAAAGAAGAAAAGATCAGGGCATATATCAAGGTCAAAAACCTTAAAGACCAGGAATACCTCGAAAATAACTTCATTATTATGTGTACCCGTAAGGGTACCATCAAGAAGACTTCCCTGGAAGCTTACTCACGGCCGCGTGCCAATGGTATTAATGCGATTAATATTAATGAGGGCGATCAGTTGCTTGAAGCAAATCTGACAGACGGAAGCAGCGAAATTATCATGGCCCTTCGTTCAGGCCGGGCTATACGCTTTAACGAATCTACAGTAAGGCCGATGGGCCGTACTGCTACAGGTGTTCGCGGCGTAACGCTTTCCCACGGAAAAGATGAGGTGATTGGTATGCTGAGTATTAATAATCCGGAAGCAACAGTATTGGTAGTATCAGAGAAAGGTTATGGTAAACGTACAGACCTCGAAGACTACAGGGTAACAAACCGTGGCGGCAAGGGTGTAAAAACGCTCAATGTAACTGATAAAACCGGTGAACTTATAGCAATAAAAGATGTTACAGATACCGATGACCTGATGATTATCAATAAATCGGGAATTGTTATCCGGATTGCGATCAGTGAACTCAGGGTAATGGGGCGCGCTACCCAGGGAGTAAGGCTGATTTCCCTTAAAGGAGACGATGCCATCGCTTCAATTGCCAGGGTTGAGCATGAAGAAGAAGCAGAAACTGTTGAACCTCTGAATGAACCGGTAGAATCTGATGAGGAAGCAGGAGATGAAATCTCTGATGGTGACGAAATCTCTGATGGTGAAGTTTCTGATGGTGAAGTTTCTGATGGTGAAGTTTCTGACGATGAAGTTTCTGACGATGAAGAAACAAATGATAAGGAGGATACGAATCCCGATGAGGATACGTTAGAAGAATAACATCATTAATGAGAAGGCAAATTTTATTTATAATGCTGTTTTGCTGTGCAGGGTCAAGTGTTCCTGCACAGACGCTTACCAGGGAAGCAATGAATAACTTTGCGCTTTATACTTCTAAAGCCGACTTTTCTTCTCTTGAAAAAGCCAGGAAGTCTATTGATGATGCCTACAAGACACGTAAAGATTCTTTTAGCTATAAGAATAATTTAATCAGAAGTCTTGTATACTCCTCACTTGCTTTCGCCGATTCAACCCGCAGATTGTCGTATGTGAAGGATCCGATCGATGAAGCCTTGTTTTCTTTTAACAGGTTAAAATATCCAAAGCTTAATGATGAGCATAAGCCGGAGCTTGATTTTATAAAAACGCAACTGGCGAAGGCCTGGCTTATAAAAGCAAACAAATCGGTGGGAGCCTACAATTATAATGAAGCCTACCGTGCTTATCTTGCAGTTGATTCATTAAATTCGGATATCTTCAATGTTAAACATAATCTTGCTCTTCTGAGTGAAAAACTTGGATATACAGGAAGGGCAATTTATTACTACGAACGTCTTATTAGCGATAAAAAGCGTTCCATGCCTGATTATTATCTGGCTCTGTCGAACCTTTATGAGTCGCGAAACAGTAACAGGTCACTGGAGGTAATACAGGAAGGACGAAAGGCATTTCCGGGTAATAAAGATCTGCTTTTTAAGGAAATAAATATTTATATCGACAGCGGCGCCTACGGGGAAGTGGAAAATATAATAGATGATGCGCTAAGAATGGATCCTGATAATTCTGAACTGAATTATCTTGCCGGATTTTCATATGATATCATGGGGAAGAAAGATAAGGCGGAGGAATATTATAAAAAAGTGGTGTCCCTCGAATACGATAACTATGAAGGAAATTATTCATTAGGCCTTCTTTACCTCAGAGGGTATCTCCATGCAACAAATAAGGACGCCGATCTTAACCTTGCGAAAAAATATCTTAATTTGGCAGGCGAAATAAATCCCAATTCTGTAAAAGTACTAAAGGCTTTAGCCTTATTATATAACAGTACCGGAGATATGATCGAACTGGAAAAAGTAAATAATAAACTGAAACAATTTATTCTAATAAACTAAAATGTATGAACACTAAGTCACTTATAATGGCGCTGGCAGTAACTGGTATTTCTGTTTCTGCTTTTGCACAGAAGTCTGCGGTAAATTCTGCTAAATCCTCTTATGAGAGCTATTCCACATTAAAGGCTGCGTCTCCGAAACTTGCTGAACCACAAATCAAGTCGGCTAAGGAGTCTATTGATAAAGCAGTATTGCATGAAAAAACAATGAACGACCCTACCGCATGGTCTTACAGGGCATTGATTTATGCCGAGTTGGCGTCAGCAGATTCGACAAGTGCTTCTGCACCGCTTGCATCAGAAGCGTTAACCTCTTTAAATAAAGCCAAAGAATTAGATAAAGCAGGAGCCCAGAAGGATAACATTCAGAAAGCTGCGGCAATTTTATCTCAGGGACAACTGATGAAAGGAAAGCTTTTTTACGACAAGCAAAACTATACCGAAGCGTACACAGCGTTTAATAAAGGACTTGAGTTTGCGCCCGGCGATACCACATTGAACTATGCTGCGGCAATTTCTGCCATGTATGCCAAGGATTATCCAAATGCCATTGCCCGGTTTAATGAACTGCTTCCAACGAATTACTCGGCACTGGAAAATGTATATTCTAACCTTTCTGTATTATATGCAGCCCAGGGGGATACCACCGCTGCTATAAAGGTAGCAGGCGAAGGTGCTGTTAAATTTCCACAGAGTTCGGAGCTTGCTACACGCGAAATCGAGTTTAGCCTGATGACCGGAAAACAAAAGGAAGTAATTGAAAAAATCAATACTCAGGCAGAAAAGGAACCGACTAATAAGCTTTATCCTTTCTATCTTGGTATAGCTTACAACGCTTCCAACGATAATGTAAAAGCAGAGGAAGCCTATAAAAAGGCAATTGCCATAGATCCTAATTATTCTGATGCGTATATCAATATCGGCGGACTGATTATGAATAATGGTATTGAGATATATAATAAGGCGAATAAATTACCTGCAAACAAAACAACGGAGTACACTGCTACTATGAAGAAGGCTCAGGCTGAATTCGACAGGGCGCTTCCGTATCTTGACAAAGCAGCTCAGCTTAATCCAAAATCTGAGTTAGCACTCAGAAACCTTAAAACATATTATTCTATCAAGAATAATAAAGCAAAGATTGATGAAATCGATGCGAAGCTGAAAGCTCTTTAAAATAGCTTTTTAATCAACAAAAAGAGGCTGAAATCCTGAAGTGACCCCTAAAAGTTTTTGTCCAACTTTTAGGGGTCACTTCAATTAAGATGCAGCCTCTTTTTTTGTTAATACCAATTTATTTTTGCCTTCTATCAAAAGGAAAGACGACGTTGCCGGTGATTCCACGCGAACAGATCAGGATTGCTGTGATTATAGAACTTCTTGCTTTAACGATCCCAAAGCTGATTTTAAATCAGTCTTTTCTAAGGTAATATGCTTCCATAAATCGCCTTTTTTACGTATCCTTTCTGCTGTATTAAAAATAGTAAAGTTTTTAATGTTAAGGCTATCGTTTACTTCTGACCATTCTAATGGGGTAGAAACAGTTGCTCCCGGCTTTGGACGGGCAGAGTAGGGGGCTGCAATAGTCTGGCCACGCCTGTTTTGCAAAAAATCAAGGTAAATCTTCTTTTTTCTTTTGGATGGACTTCTTTCAAGGCTCGTAGTGCCGGGATGCTGCTGAAGGATCATCTGGCCCAGATAATGTACGAAGTTTTTAACGGTTTCATAATCGTATTTAGCTCCTAAATGAATGAAAATATGAAGCCCCCTGGAGCCTGAAGTTTTAATATACGGTTTAACCCCCATTTGTTCCAGTATTTCCCTGGCAGTTAAGGCTACTCTTACCACTTCAGTGAAATCGTCCACATCATTCGGATCAAGGTCCATCACAGCGAAAACCGGGTTTTCTGGCTTTTTATAAGTACTGAGCCATGGATTTATTTCAATGCAACCCAGATTTACCATCCAAAGGAGGGTGGCCAGGTCATTACAGATCAGATAGTCTATATCTTTATTATTGCTTTCCGAAAACATCGGCGCATATTTGATCCAGGAGGGAATCTGTTCAACATCAAGATCTTTCTGGAAGAAGCCGGGGGCATCTATTCCATTCGGATGCCTGTTAAGCGACAAGGGGCGGTCTTTAAGCCAGGGGAGTATATAATCAGCAATATCCCGGTAATATTCCACCAGCTCTCCCTTGCTTATTTTTTCCTTCTTCCAGTAGAGCTTATTGAGATTAGTAAGTTTAACTTTCTTTTTTCCAAAGGTTTCTTCAATTTCGTCCGAAGAGACCTTATAAGGACGTGCAGACTGTTTTTCACTGTCTGTTTCGTTAACTTTTTCAATGACCTCCGGCAGCGGAACTTCCGGCACCAATTCATCCGGACTTTTATCAGCCCGTAGTCCTTTAAATACCGGATGACGGAGATGCCCGTCGCCCGTCCATTCAGAGAATGTAACTTCGCAAACAAGCAGGGGTTTTATCCAGGTTACGTCCTTCTCGCGATGAACCTTTTCCTTAACCGGTTTTTTAACGCCTGTAAGACGGGCCATCTTATTATAAACATCCTTCAGCGTTTCTTCGTTAAAGCCGGTTCCGCAATTACCTATATAAACTAATTTATTCTCCTTAAACATTCCGAGCACCAGGGACCCAAAATATTTACGGCTGCCTGCTGGTTTTGAAAAACCAATGATCACCGCTTCCTGGGAGTTTTCCAGCTTAAACTTCAGCCATTTATCTGAGCGCCTGTTACTTTCGTAAACGCCGGATGCCTCTTTCGCAATTATTCCTTCCCAGCCGTTTTTAGCTGCTTCTGCAAACAGCTTTTTACCATTTGTACCAACATGCTGATTGTATACAACAGATGGATTGTTCAGTCTATCAAGCAGTGCCTTTAAAAGCTCTTTCCTTTTTATGAGTTCGAGGCCGCGTAAATCATGTCCGTCTAATGCAAGAAGGTCAAATGCGTAATATTTTAAAGTAACGTCTTTGCCTGCAGTGGCGAAGTTCTGGAGTTCCTGGAAAGTACTGCGCCCGTTTTTATCTTCGGCAACAATCTCACCATCTATAACCGCTTCGTTTTTAATGAGAGCAAGAGCCTTTGCCACCGGTTTATATTTATCCTGAAA
>JAATFW010000043.1 GCA_015654985.1 Sphingobacteriales bacterium
CCATCTCGAAAACGCCCATGGGGCCATTCCACAAAATAGTTTTTGAACCGGCAACCACTTCTTTGTATAACTTAACAGCTTCGGGACCGATATCCAGGCCTAACCAAACATCTTTAATAGAATCGTTATTGGCTACATCAGTATTCGCATCAGCAGCAAAAGCATCAGCAATGATCGAATCGACAGGCAATATCAGCTTCACGCCCCGGCTTTTTGCTTTCTCAATCAGGCTAAGCGCCAAATCAAGTTTGTCCTCTTCAACCAGCGATTTACCAATCTTTCCGCCCTGCGCTTTAGCAAAAGTATACGCCATACCCCCACCGATCAACAGGTTATCAACCTTTTCGAGCAAACGCTCGATCAGAAGGATTTTATCAGAGACCTTAGCGCCTCCCATAATGGCAGTAAAAGGTCTTTCTGCTTTATTTAGTACTTTTTCAGCATTTTCAAGTTCTCCGGCCATCAGATATCCGAAATATTTGGCAGATGGAAAGAACTTAGCAATAACAGCAGTAGAAGCATGAGCCCTGTGAGCTGTGCCAAATGCATCATTTACATACACATCTCCCAGCTTGCTCAATTTTTCGGCAAAAGCTTCATCTCCTTTTTCCTCTTCTTTATAAAACCGCAGGTTCTCAAGAAGAAGAACGTCTCCAGCTTTAAGGGCAGCAGCCTTTTCTTTAGCCTGTGCACCGATACAGTCATCAGCAAACTGTACATCCTTGCCAAGCACTTCTGAAAGATGTTTTACAAGATGCTTCAGAGAGTATTTGTCTGTCGGGCCTTCTTTTGGCCTGCCCAGGTGCGACATCAGGATCACCGAACCTCCATCAGCAAGGATCTTCTTTATAGTAGGCAAAGCGCCCTGGATACGGTTGTCATCTGTAATATTAAAATCCTTGTCGAGAGGAACATTAAAGTCGACGCGGATAAGCGCCTTTTTCCCTGAGAAATTCAGATTGTCAATGGTTTTCATTTTAAAATAATAATATATATGTGTAATTATGAAAGTTTAAGATACATTACCCGGTGCGGCCCTATCCCCGGAATTTCAAATTCATCCGACACAAATTCAAAGCCCTGCCCGAGATAAAAGCTGTATGCAACGCTCCGTGCATGGCACCAAACATAGTTAACTTTTTTCCCTTTTAAATATAAAACACCAAAATTAACTATGAGGTTTCCAATTCCGTTATTCCTGTATTCCGGAAATACAGCCATTCCCCTCAAACGAAAGCCTGTCCCGCTGAAATCCTCTCTGTTCTGAGGTAAAAAAGAAGCTGCTCCAATTAATTTCCCCTCATCAAAGTAACCGAGATGAAAAGCACCCTCCTCCTCATCGCCCTCAAAGCGGCATTGCTCAGGAAGAAGTTTCCCTTCCCTCAAAAGCTCGTTTCTAACCGGAAGTGTTTTTTCTTAACTAATAAATTCAATCATTCTTTTTCAGCAAAGCAATTCTGTCTACCATATCTGTAAGCCTGTTCGAATAGCCATACTCATTGTCGTACCAGCCAACCACTTTGGTAATGCCTCCAACCACAGAAGTAAGCAGCGAATCAAAAATACATGAATGCGGATTATCCAGTATATCTACTGATACGATCGGATCCTCAGTATATTCCATAATTCCCTTTAAAGAAGTTCCGGCAGCCTGCCTGAACGCAGCATTGATCTCTTCTACGGTTGGCTGTATTTTCAGTGTACAGGTAAAATCAGTCAGAGACCCGTTTAATACAGGAACCCGGATCCCGGCGCCCCCAAGCTTTCCTTCCAGATTTGGAAAGATACTGGTGATAGCCTTGGCAGCACCCGTAGTAGTAGGGATAATAGATGCGGAAGCAGCTCTTGCCCGCCTCAGGTCCCGATGAAGCCCGTCATGGAGGTTCTGGTCACCAGTCATAGAATGAACCGTTGTAATATAACCGTTCACTATCCCCCAGTTTTCTTCGAGTACTTTAATCATCGGGGCTATATTATTAGTGGTACACGAAGCATTAGACAGCACAGAAGCAGAAAAGTCGACCTGCCTGTCATTTACGCCCAGCACCATCACCGGTATATCTTTGGTTCCCGGAGGAGCTGAAATGATGACCTGCTTTGCCCCGGCCCTGATATGGAGCTCAGCCTTTTCGCGGGTAATAAACCTGCCGGTTGATTCTATCACAACGTCAACTTTTAAATCTTTCCACGGAAGTTTGAGAGGATCCGCCTCAGCAAACACAGCAATCCGTTTTCCGTTAATTACCAGTTCATTTCCTTCAGCCTCAATACTGCCTTTAAAACCACGGTGTACACTGTCGTATTTAACAAGATGTGCCATCGTCCGTGGGTCGGCAAGGTCATTAACTGCCACTATTTCTGCTGTTCCCCGTTCAAGAAGCGTCCGGAGAACAGTCCTTCCTATGCGTCCAAAGCCATTAATAGCTACTCTCATTCATTCAATTTGAATCCGCGCAAAGTTAATTTATACAACACATAATGACTAATGCTTTTAACAGAAAGCAGAACAAAAATACAGGATTGGGTTAGATAAGAAATTACATGAGAAACAAGGGCCTCCTGGTGAATGCCCCCATATCCCGGTGGAGATTCCATTACCGGATAAAACCGTGCCTGTGGTTTAAATAAAACCATCCGGAGGATTGATCGTTCTATTAAAAAATGAGCTGAATAATGGATAAGATAAATAATCAAAGCGATAAACCGGAAAAACTGAAGCCGCAGGATTCTGAACGTAAACATATCCGGCATCGTGAAGACGATGATGAGGCTGTATTAAAACCAGAAGACAGAGACTATACAGAAGAAGAAGCAGATTTCAGAGATCCTGCTAAAGTAAAAGAGGAAAGTGAACAGCCTGTAGGTCCGGTTAAGAACCCGCCAAAGGATGCTTAATGCACATCACTGAAAAGCACTGCCTTTTACTCACTTTTTTTCTGATAGCTGTTTCAGAAGCTTGTATTTTCTGAACCTTTCTTATTACTTTTGGGTTTTTAATAACAAGCAGTAAATAATACATAAATTATAGCCGATAGCTGCTGCTTATAGCCCTGGAACATATGTTATTTAAAGCATTAGAGGTATCAGAAAACTCCGATAAAACCTATACGTCGGCGCTGGTCACCAAATCTGTGGACGATCTTCCTCCTGGTGAAGTGCTGATCAAAGTCCAATACTCTTCATTAAACTATAAAGACGCCCTTTCTTCTATTGGAAACAAAGGTGTCACCCGAAATTATCCGCATACTCCCGGAATCGACGCTGCCGGCATAGTAGAAAAAAGTGCAGACCCACATTTCAACAGGGGAGATAAAGTTGTGGTTACAGGTTATGATCTGGGGATGAATACATCAGGAGGATTTGCAGAATATATCAGGGTGCCCGCTTCATGGCCTATACATCTTCCTCACGGATTAAGCCGGAAAAGAAGCATGATGTATGGTACCGCCGGATTTACAGCAGCATTATCAATATATCATCTGAAAAAACAGGGAATTACTCCCCCGAGCGGAAAAATAATTGTAACAGGCGCTACCGGAGGAGTTGGAAGCCTGGCTGTTGCGATATTAAGTCACTTAGGATTTCACGTTACGGCCGTTACCGGCAAGGAAGAACTGGTAGACTTATTAATGGAACTCGGAGCAAAAGAAGTGATACCAAGAGATGCACTTAACGATCTTAGCGGAAGACCCTTACTAAAGTCACAATACGCTGCTGCTATTGATACCGTAGGCGGTAATATTCTTGCCACTGTTTTGAAAAGCCTGCAATACGGAGGCGTGGCCACCTGCTGCGGATTGGTAAATTCCCCCGAACTTCATACTACAGTATACCCTTTTATCCTCAAAGGAATAAGTTTAATTGGTGTTGATTCTGTACTTTGCAACCGCGCGCTCCGGAAAGAGATCTGGGAACATCTTGGCACCGACTGGAGGCCGGCCAAAATGGACAAACTTATTAATTCATGTACCCTCGATACGGTTCAAACGTACCTGGACCTGATGTTAAAGGGCCAGGGAGCGGGAAGATATCTTGTAAGGGTTTCCCCTTAATAAATATTTTTTAATTTATTTTTTGATCATAGCAAAATTTATATAACTTTGCTCTTGATAAGGTTTAGGTGCCTCGACTACACTCATTGTAGCGGGGCTTTTTTATTATCTTATTATATTATATCGTTTTATAATCTTTCACACAGATCATTCGCAGTCTCACTTAATTTCAGCGCAAGATCTGTAAGCAGTTTAACATTCTGATCTTCAGTATCCAGCACAGTAAAGGCTTCGTCGGTCGGGAAATACAATAAATCAATATGATCTTCAGGGATATCATTCATACCCGTGGATAACGTATAGCATAACATCAGCAGGTTAAATACGCTAAGATGCGTATAGCCCATTACTTCATTCAACCAGTAATAATAATCTGCCGTCTCCACTTCCCTGTATTCAGGAACATATTCACTGCCCCAACCGTCTTCCAAAGCCTCATTTAGTTCACCTTCCTGTATGTTATTCAGATTCATCAGGCTTTCACTGCACTCTTCTATATCGTACATAGCAGAAAGCAGGATCTTTATATTCTCGTCATCCAGTGCTTCAAGAAGGGCTACATCCCCCGGGTATTCGTCACCATCTTCAAAGATACCTCTAAGGTCTTTCAATTCGTTGTATAATGCGGCATTAAGACCATACACAAACAATCCCCGGTAAACAGTACAAAGCATACAGGAAATATTAAGAACCTGTTCTCTGTAGTTAAATTCAGTCTCATGCATTTCAGGTTATTCTCCGGATAGCAAATCTATTCTTTTTTTTCTTTTCCTTTATTTATTTCATAATACCCATTGAATGAAATAGGCTGACGGTTATTATCTGTTACCTGCAGAGAACCATAACCGCTCTCCGAAAGGTAGAAGGTGAGTTGCTGTATATCCCTGACATCTTTAGGTTTGATCACAATATCCCAGCCTCCCTTTCTTTTATTGGTAGCGGTGTATATAAAATCCTTTGAGGTAAAACGGATCCCTCCTTCAGATGGGTTCATCGGAGCAGAATATGCTCTTCCGAAATAGGGAAGGTAGCAGATCACAGTATCTTTACTCACCCTGACATCATATTCTGATGTTAACTGAAAAGAACTTCCTCCCATAGGAAGCGCAAACTGAGCTTTAAAAACAAAGTTTTTTGAGTTTACCATCTGTTTTATTTCAGCCGTTTTTTGTACTTTTTTCTCCTGTTTAGAATCCTGTGCATATGCAATATTTAAGCCTGAGAAAATAAAAAGCAAAGCAACTATAGCCTTCAGGTAATTAAATCTATCTTTTTTCATAATATGCTGGTTTTGGCTTGTTTATAAATTCTATACTAATTTACAATTAGTTATAGAACAAGTCAATTTTTCGGATGTTTTATCTGAAACCTGTTCTTATCTTTTCGTGATCCTCGTCATTCAGTTCTATAAAAGCAATTTTTTTAGTTATTTTTGCAAAAATCCTTTAATCCTGCCACAGGATTAATCTGCGAAACTTCAATACAATTCCGGCGATTTTACCCGGCCGGATATATTTATTAATTGTGAAACGAAAAATAAAATATTACCGCCTGCTTTGGTTTAAACATGACCTGCCGGCCGGACTTTCAGTTTTCTTCGTCGCCCTCCCGCTTTGTTTAGGAATCGCCCTGGCTTCAGGTGCACCAATATATTCGGGAATCTTGTCAGGAATTATAGGGGGCCTGATAGTTTCCATCATCAGCGGTTCTCATTTAAGTGTCTCCGGACCGGCTGCCGGCCTTACTACCGTCGTTGCCGCTTCCATTATTTCTCTGGGCGACTATAAAATATTCTTACTGTCGGTAATGATTGCCGGACTATTCCAGCTCCTCCTTGGGATTTTAAAACTCGGAGGAATTGCCAATTATTTCCCTTCCTCTGTAATTAAAGGAATGCTGGCAGCAATTGGAATCATTCTGATAGCCAAACAAATACCTCTTGCCCTGGGTTATGACCAACCCGACTTCTGGAGAAGCGGTTTTCTCCAGTTATTTTCCGATAAAGATATACTGGGCAATTTGCACGATTTCAACCTGCATATCCGGCGGGGGGTAATTCTAATTACCGTTATTTCCATTGGCATTCTTGTACTGCTTCAGCAACCTTTTGCAAAAAAGCTAAATGTGGTTCCCGCTCCTTTACTGGTAGTGATATTTGGAATAGTGATTAACCTGATTTTCACTGCATTTAATTCCGGATTTTCACTAAAACAGAACCAATTAGTAAATATTCCTTCAAATATTTTTGCCGGCATTTCTTTCCCTGACTTTTCAAAACTCTTCTCAAATGCTGAAATCTGGAAAGACGGGGTGATCATCGGGATCCTTGCGACCCTGGAGACCCTGCTTTGTGTTGAAGCGGTAGATAAATTAGATAAACATAATAACATCACTCCTGTAAACCGCGAACTTATCGCTCAGGGTATCGGAAACATGACCTGCGGACTTCTTGGGGCAATTCCAATGACGGCTGTAGTAGTAAGAGGCGCCGCCAATGCAGATGCCGGTGCCCGGACGAAGTTTTCGGCCTTCACCCATGGCCTTTTTCTTCTGTTAGCAGTCATGCTCATCCCCTTTCTTTTGAGGATGATCCCTTATGCTTCTCTGGCGGCAATATTGCTTATCACAGGTTTTAATCTTACAAAACCAAAGCTTTACCAGAATATGTTGAGCCTGGGATGGAAACAGTTCCTCCCCTTTGTCCTTACAATTATTGTGATCCTTGTGACGGATTTGCTCATCGGAGTATGCATAGGACTTTTAATCTCCGTTTATTTCATCGTGCAGAACAACTTCCGCATGGAGTATAAAATAACCAAGACTAAACAACACCAGACAGAAGTCCATTATATCAAACTCAACACGAATGTTACATTCCTGAATAAAGTGAATCTCAGAAAGACCTTAGACAGTATTCCTGAATACAGCGTTCTTTCCATCGATGGCAGCGAATGCAATTTTATTGATTATGATATCTTAGAAATAATCAGTGAATATGAGAATAAAGCCCGCGACAGGCATATTGAAGTGCACCTGAAAGGAATTAAGAAAGTGAATATAACGGCAATACATTAGAGATCTTTAGCCAACCGGCCTATAAGCTACCCGCTGCAGAGCTTATGAAGATCAGAAAATAAATACGCAAATTCTGTAATCTATAAATTTGGTAGAGTATAGAATATCTTTATATATTCGTCAAAAAAAATTATCTTAGATCTATTATTACACAGATTTACCCCTGTGCGATGATGAATCCCCGTTAATATGAAATTAAAAAACGTCTCTCTTATACTGTTTTTTGTGCTGTCTCTTTGCTTCTCCTGCAGGCAGAAAACTAAAACTGCCGTCACACAAAATGACAAACCCGCTAAAAAGAAAGTTGCCGTTTGCTGCGAATCCAATATTCCTTCCCGCTTTGCTGTTCATAAAATGCAGCCGGAGATTGAGCCCTCAAAAAACGAATCGCGTGCAGGAATGGTATGGATTGACGGAGGTACATTTCAGATGGGCGGCGACAATAAACAGGCATCTCCGGATGAATATCCCAAGCATAAAGTAACGGTAGACGGGTTCTGGATCGATGTAACAGAGGTTACCAACAAAGAATTTGCAGCCTTTGTAAAAGCCACACATTATATAACTACCGCTGAAAGAAAACCCGACTGGGAAGAACTGAAAAAACAACTTCCGCCGGGAACGCCCAGGCCCGATGAAAGTGTCCTCGTGCCGGCATCTCTCGTTTTTAAAGCCCCTAAACAGGCAGTAGATTTAAATAACTACGCCCAGTGGTGGGAGTGGAAAGAAGGAGCGAGCTGGCAGCATCCGCACGGGCCCGGAAGCGACCTGAAAGGAAAAGAAAATTATCCGGTAGTTCATATTTCCTGGTATGATGCCCGGGCTTATTGTAAATGGGCAGGGAAACGCCTTCCTACCGAAGCTGAGTGGGAATGGGCAGCCCGCGGTGGGTTAAAGAACAATATTTATCCCTGGGGAAATGAACCGGTGGATGCAGGTAAGCCCAAAGCAAATTCATGGCAGGGTCATTTCCCTGATAAAAATACTGTAAGAGACAAATTTTATTACTCTGCTCCGGTGAAGTCTTTCGCGCCCAACGGATATGGACTGTACGATATGGCTGGCAACGTATGGGAATGGTGTGCTGATTATTACAATAACGGGTACTACCAAACCATAAATAAGCCTGAAGGCGTTAAAAACCCTAAAGGTCCGTCTAAAAGCTACGATCCAGATGAACCTTTTGCCCAAAAAAGAGTAATCAGAGGCGGCTCATTTTTATGTAATGACGGGTATTGCTCGGGCTACCGCGTAGCGCGGAGAATGAAAAGTACCGAAGACAGCGGTATGGAGCATCTGGGATTCAGGTGTGTGAAGGATAAATAAGAAATTTGTGAGCTATTACTTTGTAATCAGCTTAAGAAATTCTTCTATTGTAATAATATTAGATAGTTTACCAGGAGCTTCCATAATGACTTTATAAATCCACAGCTTCTTTTTAACAAAAAAAACAAACACATTACCGATAAACAACCTATGAATTTGATCAATATAAAAACAATTCATTAAATTTGTGTATGGCAACTTTAACAGTTCAAATCTCTGATAAGGATAAAGCATTGTTCATTCAACTAATCAAGAGACTGGATGCTAAGATCATAAAGACTTCTGATATGGAAGACCATGTCCCTAATGCCATTACAGTAAAAGCTATCGAAGACGCAAGAAATGGCAAAACTAAAAGGATTGAAGATCTGGATGCTTTTTTCAGTGGTTTATAATGTATGCTTTAAGTTTTACCAATAGGTTTGAGAAAGATTTAAAGCTTATTAAAAAACGCTCCTCGGAAGATTTCAACTTGATTCTTCAATTTTTAAAGAATGAATTATCTGTTAAAGGTGCACAGAATCTGGATATAAAATATAGGATTCATAAATTATCCGGCAATTATAAGGACAATTGGGAGTGCCATATAAAACCCGACTTGTTAATCATTTGGCTTGAATTTACAGATGATAATGAAATTAAACTTATCCGTATAGGCAGCCATTCAGATTTATTTTAACTACGCTTTCAGGTTAGCAATTGATTAGAAATGTTTCAAACCGCTTAATATCTGCGGCTGTCTATCCCGATGGCTGACCATTAACTTTGTAATATTTTATGATTTTACTTGTTTCCCTGATAGTTTTTATATCTTAACAAGGCCTCCAGATAGTAATAATCCGCATAGATCAAAGGCACATCGATCTCGCTCTTCGCGGGTCTGTGACCAGTGCTGTGATCGAGAATAAAACCACCCTTAGTACCTGGCTTACCGGTATACTTTTCTGAAAGCGATTTTAAGATCTTGTCTGCGGCCTTCTTATAATCTTTGCCGTTAACACTGTATGTACTTAGCTCATATAAGGCCGAAGAAATTACGGCGGCCGCCGATGCATCCCGTGAAACATTCGGGATCCGCGGATCATCGAAATCCCAATAAGGCACCATATCCGAAGGCAAATTCTTATTCTTCAGGATAAAGCCCGCAATGTTTTCCGCCTGTTTCAGGTAAGCTATATTCTTTGTTTCCCGGTAACACATCGTAAAGCCATACAAAGCCCAGCCCTGACCTCTCGCCCAGGCCGACTCATCACTATACCCCTGATGTGTCATCTTTCCTCTTACCGAACCATCCACCGGATCGTAATCTACTACGTGATAAGAACTATAGTCCGGGCGGAAATGATTTTTCATCGTAGTATTGGCGTGACTGACAGCTATTTTATAGAATGACGAATCTCCCGTAAACTTTGTCGCTTCAAACAAAAGTTCAAGATTCATCATATTATCAATAATTACAGGATACTGCCATTTATCGCTGTTATGGTCCCATGAACGGATCACACCGGTCGCCGGGCTAAACCTTTTGGAAAGGCTGCGGGCGGCATCGATCATCACTTTCTCATAATCTTCCCTGCCGGTTAACCGGTATCCATTGCCGAAACTGCAGCCAATCATAAAACCAAGGTCATGGGTACCGGTATTATATTTTTCAGGCTCTATCTTTGCTGTAAACTGCTCCGCAGCAGAAAGCCATTTGTTATCCTTATTATATTCATACAGATACCATAACACTCCCGGAAAAAACCCGCTTGTCCAATCGCGCGACACAACCATTTTAAATTTCCCGTTTTCATAGGTCCTCGGCGACACAAGTTTTGCTTTATCCGCAGTATCCGCATTCTTCACTTCCTGCAGCATGACAGAAATCTGTGATTGTGCTCCCGAAAAAGCTTTTTTCACATTAATACTCTGTGCCTGCGACACTCCTGTCAGCAACGCAATCTGTAAAACAATTAAACAATATTTCATAAAATCATTTGGTTATGTCTTACCGGTTTTCCCGAGCGAAACTCATTAAAAACCAACTTTGTTTATATATTAATCCTTAAAGCTAATCCCTTTCCTTAACCCTTCCCTCCATGCCAAAACCAACAGTCCTGCACAAGTTATATCCTTTCTGCCTCCCTTCTGCAACACCTTCTCACAACCCACAACCCACAACCCACAACTAACACCTCGCCACCTTTCAACCCGCAACCTTCAACCTTCAACCCGCAACCTTCAACCTTCAACCTTCAACCCGCAACCTTCAACCTTCAACCCGCAACCTTCAACCTTCAACCCGCAACCTTCAACCTTCAACCCGCAACCTTCAACCCGCAACTCATATTCCCAACTCCAGGAAAACCGCAGGCAAGCCCTCTGATGCAGCGCCTGCCACGGATTTCCCTTTGTTTAACCTTATCTTTATTATTGCCCTGCCGTTATAAACCTGCACGAGCCTTGCTCCTGAAGAAGTTCCCTGGTTATCCAGTAA
>JAATFW010000297.1 GCA_015654985.1 Sphingobacteriales bacterium
CGAATCGGCTGAAAACTATAATATCCAGATAGATTATACTCTGCCGCTGAGCAAAGATCAGAAGCTTGAAACCGGCTATCGTTCGACGATCAGAAATGATGATGAATTACAGGTTTCAGATCAGCTTGATTACAGAACAGGAATCTTTAACCGGGATTATAACCTTACCAATAATTTCACGTTAGAGGATATTGTTCATGCTGCTTATGCAAGCTACCAGAATCAGCTCACAAAAACATTTGGGCTACAGGTAGGATTGAGAGCAGAACAGGCCTATTTAAATACAGAATATACGAACACAGATACTTCTTCATGGAGCCCTGTAAGCGTTAAAGGGAAGCTGGATTATTTCAGGGTATATCCAAGTATCTTCCTTACAAAAAAATTAAAGAACGATAACCAGATTCAATTGAGTTATACCAGGCGGGTTAACCGGCCGCGGGGATGGCAGGTGAACCCTTTCCGCGATATTTCTGATCCAAACAATATCAGAATGGGAAACCCTAATTTAAAACCGGAAGACATCCATGCCTTTGAACTAAGCCATATGAAATACTGGAAGTCATTTACATTTACTTCTTCTGCCTATTTCAGACAGGTAAATGATGTAGTGGAAGGTATCCAGCAGAAAATAGACAGCACTACTACTTTAACCCGGTTTTCTAATTTGTCGCGTTACCAGGCAGGAGGCCTTGAATTTATCAGCCGTGCTGACATTTCAAAAAGCTTTAACCTTACTGCTAATATCAACGTGATGTATAATAAGAATTTTGGCAGTGCCGAATACAATATTCAAAAGAACAGCGGGTATAACTGGTCTGGTAATTTAATAGCCAATGCGCAATTACCTCACAGCTTGTCGGCACAGCTTAACATAAATTATACTTCGCGGCGTGTGACCGCACAGGGAAAAGCTGAACCGATGTTCGGAACCGACGCCGCTGTAAAAATGGATGTTCTTAAAAAGAAAGCAAGTGTCTCCTTTAACGTAAGAGATGTATTTAACTCACGGCAGTGGCATATGCGTACACAAACTTTAGATTTTGAAAGAGAGTTTAAAAGGCGGATGCAGGGGCGCATGGGTACCCTTACTTTTAGTTACCGTTTCGGAAAGACAGATCCTCAGCAACAGAGAAACAAGAAAAACGACAGAAATAATCAGAACCAGCAGGGGGAGACACCGATGGAAGAATTTTAGCGGATAAAACGCTAATATCATACAATAACTTGCTAATTATTCAGACTATTTAGAGACGCATTTACTCGGTTTTCTCAATAAAGTTGATTTTATTTGTATGTTGTACACTAAAGAAAAAACTGCAATTATTCACCAACCGTATTATAAACTGAAATGGCAAAAAAGAACCAGTTTCTCTTCCCGATGATTCTTGTAACTTCCCTGTTTTTCCTATGGGCCTTTTTACATAATATTAACCCGATTCTAATTCCTCATTTAAGAAAAGCTCTGCAATTAAACGATATGCAGTCTGCTTTTATCGATATCTCCGTTTCCTTTGCTTATTTTGTTATTGCCATTCCGGCGGGTTTGTTTATGCATAAGTTCGGATATAAAAAAGGGATCATCTTCGGCCTTCTTTTATATGCCCTGGGTGCCCTGTTATTCATCCCCGCTGCTTCCTCACGTAACTACGCCTTCTTTCTATCGGCTATCTTTATTATTGCAAGCGGCGCAACGTTTCTCGAAACCGTAGCAAATCCATATATATCCGTGCTGGGAGATAAAAACACTTCTGAACAGCGGTTAAACTTTGCACAATCGTTTAACGGAGTAGGCGCTTTCCTCGCTCCTATTCTTGGGGGACAGTTTATTCTTTCGGGAATTGAACATACACCGGCAGAACTGAAGTCTATGTCGCCCAGCCAGCTTAGCTTTTATCTTCAGTTCGAGGCCGACACTGTGAAAATGCCTTATATTATTATTGCAGGAGTAGTTTTTCTGCTGATTGTTCTTTTTCTGTTTACCAGTCTTCCGGAAGTTAAAGAAGACGACAGCGAAGTGCAGGGGCATGCTACCGAATTTTCCGCAAAAGTATTGCGTCATCGCCACCTGTCCATGTCGGTTATAGCCCAGCTATTTTATGTGGGGGCACAGGTTGGGGTAGGCAGTTTCTTTATCCGCTATGCAAAATATGTAGCTGATATGAACGAAAAAAATGCAGCATTTTTATGGGGTTCGGTTGCTATGGTTGGCTTTATGGGAGGCCGCTTTGTTGGAACGTTCCTGATGCGTTATATCAAACCTGCAAAACTCTTGAGCATTTATGCCGCAATAAGTATTATGTTACTGATAGTGGCTGTAACCGTCAAAGGAAATCCGGCTTTATATAGCGTAGCCGCAATCCCGTTCTTTATGTCTATTATGTTCCCTACTATTTTTGCTCTCGGAATAAAAGGTTTGGGAGAAGAGACAAAAATTGCCTCTTCATTTCTGGTGATGGCTATTATTGGAGGCGCTATTGCTCCGGTAGCTATGGGATTTATATACGACCGCACCGGAAGCATACAAACAGCCTATATTGTTCCGCTTGTTTGCTTTCTGGTGGTACTTTACTTCGGACTGAAAGGGCATAAGATCGTTCACCTGAAAAATTAAATTTATTATATATGTTTAGTCTTGAGAACAAAACAGCCATTGTAACAGGTGCCGGAAGCGGGATCGGCAGGGCTGTTGCCCTTACTTTTGCTGCTGCAAAAGCTACGGTATATGCAGCCGACCTTAACACTGAGAATACAGAAAAAACAGTTCATGAGATTAAAGCCGGCGGCGGCAAAGCTTTCCCCATGATTTGCGACGTATCTAACCAGGAAGAGGTAATTACAGCATTCCAGGCAGTGGGGGAAATTGATATCCTGGTTAACAGCGCCGGTATATCTCATATCGGGAAAGCGGATACTACTTCATCCGCTGATTTCGAACGGGTTTTCAGGGTAAATGTACAGGGTGTATATAATTGCCTCTATGCAGCCGTTCCAATGATGAAGGCCCGGGGAGGCGGCGTTATTTTAAATATGGCCTCTATTGCCGCTGTAATTGGGCTCCCCGATCGTTTTGCCTACTCAATGAGTAAGGGTGCTGTGTATGCCATGACGATGTCGGTAGCGAAGGATTACATTCATGATAATATCCGGTGCAACAGCATCTCTCCGGCAAGGGTACACACTCCTTTCGTCGATGGCTTCCTGGCTAAAAACTACCCGGGGCAGGAACAGGAAATGTTTGAAAAATTGTCTAAAACCCAGCCTATAGGGAGAATGGCAACTCCTGATGAAATTTCAAAACTGATCTTATATTTATGTTCTGATGAAGCTTCGTTTATTACAGGGAACGACTACCCTATTGATGGCGGATTTATTAAACTGAATAATTAGAAATACAAAGACGTTAATATCTTTATAAAATGAAATTAATACGTTACGGAGAACTGAACAAGGAAAAACCCGGAGTTATGATTGACCACATCTGTTATGATGTATCAGCATTGGGAGAGGATTTTAATGAGGCCTTTTTTGAAACAGGAGGGCTTAACAGGCTTACACAATTTCTTGAAGCTAATAAGGATCAGCTTGAACGTCTTCCTGACGGGATCAGGCTTGGCTCTCCGGTTGCCAGGCCGTCAAAGCTTCTTTGTATCGGTCTGAACTATGCCAACCATGCCAAAGAAACCAACGCCGCCCTTCCTGCCGAACCGGTACTCTTTATGAAGTCTACTACAGCATTAACCGGGCCGAATGACGATATTATCATTCCTAAGAACTCTGTAAAAACAGACTGGGAAGTAGAACTTGCTTTGGTAATAGGCAAAAAAGCAAGCTATGTCGGTGAAGCAGACGCCATGGATTATGTAGCCGGGTATTGTCTTCATAATGATGTTTCAGAACGCGAGTTCCAAATAGAACGCGGCGGAACCTGGGATAAAGGAAAAGGCTGTGATACTTTTGCGCCAATGGGGCCTTTTCTTGCTACTAAAGATGAGATAAACGACACTAATAATCTTCGGCTTTGGCTGAAAGTAAACGGGCACACCATGCAGGACGGAAATACCCGTGATTTTATATTTAAAATCCCCTTCCTGATCTCTTACCTCAGCCAGTTTATGACGCTTTTACCGGGAGATATTATTTCTACCGGAACTCCGTCTGGTGTAGGATTGGGAATGGACCCTCCTGTTTACCTTAAACCGGGAGATGTGGTTGAGCTGGGAATTGACGGGCTGGGCAGTTCAAAGCAAAATGTAAAAGCTTATGCAACGAATTGATGCTCATCAGCATTTCTGGCGCTTTGATCCTAAGAGAGATGACTGGATAACAGACGATATGTCTGTTATCCGCCGTGATTTTCTTCCTGAAGATCTGCATCCCCTCCTGTTTGAAAACAATATTGACGGATGCATCGCTGTTCAGTCGGATCAGTCCGAAACAGACAATACATTTCTACTTGAGCTGGCAGAATCAAATCGCTTTATTAAGGGAGTTGTGGGCTGGGTTGACCTGCAAGCCGATAATATTGAAGAAACCCTTGAATTTTATTGCCGGTATGAAAAGCTGAAAGGGTTCCGTCATGTGCTTCAGGGAGAAACAGACAGAGCGTTTATGCTTACTCCAACGTTTAAAAGAGGCATCGGAGCTCTCAAAAGGTTTGATTATTCTTATGACATTCTTATATTCAGAGATCAGCTCCAATATGCAGCAGCGCTGGTACGTGAATTTCCGGAACAAATGTTCGTTCTTGACCACGTTGCAAAGCCTGATATAAAGGGCAAAATAATCGATGACTGGGCCCCCGGAATTAAAAAGCTCGCTGAATACCCCAATTTATATTGTAAGGTGTCGGGAATGGTGACTGAAGCGGACTGGCAACACTGGCAAAAGGAAGATTTCAGCCCTTATCTTGATACTGTCTTCGAATCGTTTGGAATAAACCGACTGATGTTTGGATCAGACTGGCCTGTTTGCCTGATCGCCGGCGGTTATCAAAAAATGATTGATATCGTTAAAGAGTACACTTCTGAACTTACTGTGGCAGAACAGGGGCTCTTCTGGGGGGGAAATGCTGAAAGGTTTTATAAGTTGTAAGTAATAAGTTGCAGGTTATAAGTATAAATCGCCGGAAATTCTTTGTTTTATGGAAACTGTAACAAACCATTTTATCTTTAAACACAATACTACCAAAAGTTAATAGCCAATAGCAAAAAAAATCATTGATTTAAACCTAAAGGACAAAGTTATTATAGTAACGGGAGGTGCAAAAGGCATTGGTCGGAGCATCGTGAAAACACTTGCTCAAGAAGGAGCAATACCCATTGTTGTTGGCCGCAATGAACAGGACAACCTGAAAGTTGTTAAAGAAGTGGAAAATGACGGGGGAACAGCCTTTCCGGTAGTTGCGGAGCTTTCAAATCCTGAAGATTGCGAAAGGGCAGTAAAAGAAGTAGTTGCTGAATTCGGCAGAATTGAAGGCCTGGTTAACAATGCAGGGGTAAATGACGGAGTAAGTCTTGAAAACGGCAATTACGAAAAGTTTATGGAATCGCTTCACAGAAATGTTGTTCATTATTACCTGATGGCACATTTTGCACTTCCTGAACTTAAGAAATCCCAGGGGCCTATTGTCAACATTAGTTCCAAGACCGGCATCACCGGACAGGGAAATACTTCTGCTTATGCCGCCGCCAATGGAGGCAGAACTGCATTGACACGTGAGTGGGCAGTTGAACTGCTTAAATACAAGATTAGGGTAAATGCCATTATTGTAGCTGAATCCTGGACACCAGCCTATGAAAAATGGATTACCACCCTGGAAAACCCTGAAGAGAAGCTAAAGGAAATTACAGATAAAATCCCTTTTGAAAACAGGATGACCACTCCGGAAGAGTTAGCTAACACCACGGTATTCCTGCTTTCTGACCGGTCAAGCCATACTACAGGGCAACTGCTTTATGTTGACGGAGGGTACGTACATCTGGACAGGGCACTTGCAAATGCCTAGCTTTTAATCTATAAAACTATTTCTCAAAGGCAAATTGCTTTTATATGCGGTTTATGTATTTTACATATAGAAGCAATTTATCTGAGTTTTAAGAGACCATAAAGTGTAAATTTGACACGGAATTAAGTAATAAAATGAAAACATTAATTTGTACTACTCCCGGGCATTTCGAATACCGGGAGGGTGAACATCCGGTACCTGAAAAGGATCATTCGATCCTTAAAATAAAAAGAATAGGGATTTGTGGCACTGATCTTCATGCATTTGAAGGAACACAGCCCTATTTTGAATATCCCCGTATTCTTGGGCATGAACTTGCTGCAGAGTTTGTACAGGGCGATAATGCAAAAAGCTTTACACCGGGAGAACTGGTAACCTTTATCCCTTATTTCAACTGTGGTAAATGTATAGCATGCCGCTCAGGCAAACCCAACTGCTGTGCGGGCATTAAGGTTTGTGGAGTGCATGTGAACGGAGGAATGGCCGAATATCTTTCTGTGCCTTCTTACTCTCTTATTCATGGAGAGGGGCTTAGCCCCGACGAACTGGCTCTTGTTGAACCTCTTGCTATTGGGGCTCATGGGGTGAGAAGAGCAGATGTAAAAGAGGGTGAATTTGTACTGGTTATAGGAGCCGGACCCATTGGGCTGGGAATTATGGAATTTGCCAGAATTGCCGGTGGCAAAGTAATTGCAATGGATATTAATGACCATCGCTTATTTTTTTGTAAAGAAAAATTAAATGTACATTACACAATTAATGCCCTTACAGATGATGTGAGCGAACACCTGAAGGGAATTACAAACGGCGACTTTCCGACTGTAGTTATCGACGCTACAGGAAGTCAGAGAGCGATTAACAACGGTTTTTTTTATATGGCACATGGTGCACGTTATGTTCTGGTGGGCTTACAAAAAGGCGAACTTATTGTAAGTCATCCTGAGTTTCATAAAAGAGAAGCTACTCTAATGAGCAGCAGAAATGCAACCCGTGAGGATTTTGAGCATGTAATCTCTTCTATGAAAAATGGGCTTGTTAATCCTGCTACCTATATTACACACAGGGTTCAGTTCGATCAGGTGAAAGATGAATTCTCCGGGTGGTTAAACCCTGAGAACGGTGTAATAAAGGCTATAGTCGAAATGTGAAAAGAACAGAACATTTTTAGTGGGTAACATTAACACTCTTTCAATTGTATCTATAAATAAGAAGGAGATTTACCTGCCAATAGAAGAAAAATCTGATTTCAATGCAGCCTAAATCAAAAAGAAAGAGGCTCTCTGCCATTGCAGGGAGCCTCTTTCTTTATATAATCATATTTATCCTACCAGAAGATAGTATAAAGAGCAGCAAGTATACCCATTATGATTACCGATCCGGCAATAAAGCCGGGACTTGATTTAAACATTTTAGTATCAACTTCCAATGCATTTACTCTCAAACCTTTGCGATTCTCAATCATACTTATGATATACATACCTATTATACAGATCACAAATACCAGTCCCATACGGTCAAGGAAAGGAATTTCGTAAACACCATTCGAGGCATCATTAGGTACGGCAAAACCAATGGGGTAGAGAAATTTAAGATTTACAAAGGAAGGAAGGACCTTAAATAATACTGAGAAAATAAATCCGCCGATCGTTGCAAACAGAGCAGCATTAGAGGTAGTTTTTCTCCAGAAAAAGCCAAGGATAAACATGGCAAAAATACCGGGAGATACAAAACCTGTATATTCCTGGATATACTGGAAACCTCCTTTTTTATCCATTCCGAGGTGGGGGGCTATTACTACTCCAAGTATCATTGAAACAATTACAGTAACTTTTCCTATTACTACAAGTTTCTTTTCACTGGCCTCTTTATTAAATACATTCTTATAAATATCGAGTGTAAAAATAGTAGCGATACTATTTACTTTACCAGCCAGGGAAGCCACTACTGCCGCAGATAAAGCAGCAAACGAA
Organism: Sphingobacteriales bacterium; assembly: GCA_015654985.1. Taxonomy (GTDB): domain Bacteria; phylum Bacteroidota; class Bacteroidia; order Sphingobacteriales; family Sphingobacteriaceae; genus Arcticibacter. Next base: position 7,978 of record JAATFW010000297.1, read on the forward strand.
AGGCCCTTAACACCTACAGGAAGAAGGTTTAACAGAACAGGGTACGATTTGTCGGGGTTGTTAATAGATGCAAAGTCGCCCGATTTTTCCTGGAAAAGTACAAAAGCTGCGATTCCAGGCAGAACAATAAGAACTGGCATCAGCAACTTAAGAAATGCGGCAAAAAGAATACCTGTGCGTGCAGTCTTTAAATCAGCACCTAATGCTCTCTGAACAATATATTGATTACATCCCCAATAATTCAGGTTTACAATCCACATACCACCTATGAGCACTGATAATCCGGGAAGGTCAATATAATTAGAATTGGTTTTAGGAAGAATCATATTGAAATGATCTGGCGCACTTGAGATCATTTGTTTAAATCCGCTTAAGATTCCCGGAGTTCCGAAATGAGTTGCTACCTGATCTAACGCAATATAAGTAGTTGCAAGTCCGCCTAAAACAAGGAAGAATACCTGTACTACGGAGGTATACCCTATGACCTTCATTCCTCCAAGAGTAATGAAAATCGCAAAAACAGCCAGACCTATCATAGCCCAGTTCAGATCAATACCGGATACGCCGCTTATTGCAATAGCTCCCAGGTACAATATCGATGTAAGATTTACAATGACATATAAAAGAAGCCAGAATATGGCCATTACCATTGCCACTGTGCCATTATACCGCTGATGCAGAAACTGCGGCATGGTATATATCTTATTCTTGAGATATACAGGAATAAAAAATACAGCTACAATAATCAGCGTAAGGGCTGCCATCCATTCGTAAGTGGCGATAGCCAGCCCGATTTTAAAACCGGAACCACTCATACCTACAAATTGTTCGGCAGAAATGTTCGAAGAAATAAGCGAAGCTCCGATAGCCCACCATGTTAAAGATCCTTCAGCAAGGAAATAGTCCTTAGACGCAGAGCTCGTAGACTTTTTCTTTTTATAGATCCACCATCCATATCCTGCAACTGCTACAAAATAGATGAAAAAAATAATGTAATCTTTTGTGTCCAGACTGTTCATTTGAAATTCAGGTTTTACTAGTTCTTTTATATTTAATTTATTATTAGTTATTTAATTGTACTCTCTTATGACACTGCATCTTTTAAATCTTTCAAAGATATTATATTCTGCAAATAAGATTTATAATCCTTTTTTTGATTTACATCACAATTTTACCAATAAAGGGTCTTTTAACCTAATTTACTCTAAAATTTGCTTCGCAAACAATAAGTGTACATATTACGTTTACGGCGGGTTAAAGTATGAATATTTATTTGTTTTTTAAACGTTAGGAATTAATTTTATTATTTGCACCCTTAAACAGAACTTATTTACCCCTTAAAATAGAATTGCCCGGCAAATAATTCCGGGCAATTTATACAATTTTATAGCTTTATCCTGCTTCTGACTCTTATATCCTGTGAAGAGCTTCCAACTAAAATATCAAATTCACCCAGCTCTAAAACCCATTGCATTTGTTTGTCGTCAAAAAAGCTAAAGGCCTCCTTATTCAGTGTAAAGGTTAACAATTTTGCTTCTCCGGGTTGTAAAGTCACTTTCTGAAAAGCCTTAAGCTCTTTTTCCGGCCTTCTTACTGATGCCTTTCTGTCCTTAACATACACTTGAACAACTTCGGCTCCGGCCTTTGATCCAACGTTCTGAATGTTCATTGTTACTGTAGCCATGTTGTTTGCCGCATTGATTAGGGGTTTACCATATTTAAAGGAGGTATACGAGAGCCCGTGGCCGAACGCAAACTGAGGTTTTACCTTGTAGGTATCAAAATACCGGTAGCCAACAAAAATATCTTCCTTGTAATGGACATTTATACTGTCACCAGGATACTCTCCAAGTTTATGAGCGGGTGAATCCTCCAGTTTTTTTGGGAAAGTCATAGTTAATTTCCCGGATGGATTTACATCCCCAAAGATAATTTCAGCGAGGGCATTACCGCCTTCGAGACCCGGATAGCCCGCCTGAATAATACCTTTCACTTTATTGACCCAGGCGGTCATATCAATAGGACCTCCGCCATATAATACCACAATTGTATTCGGGTTTGCCTTTACAACGGCAGAAATCAGTTCGTCCTGTCCGAAAGGCATATTCATATCAGGCTTATCAAATCCTTCGGCGTCAAAAGCATTATCATCCCATTTATTATAATCATATCCATGAGTCCAGCCACCAACAACAATGGCGACATCCGCCTTTTTAGCCGCATCTGCTGCCTTTTGAATAAGCGCAGGATCAGCCTGGGCATTTCTGGCAATTGTATATCCCTGTTCGAAATGGATACCGATATTGTTCCCCGCCAGATTCTGAAGCCCCTTAAGCGGGGTTACCTCGTAAGGAGGTCTTATCTGGGAACTTCCCCCTCCCATAGCGTTCTCCCTGTTAGCATTGGCGCCAATAACAGCAATTGTTTTTACAGTTGTTTTATTTAGCGGAAGAATGTTCTTTTTATTCTGTAAAAGGATGATCCCCTCTTCCGCAACTTTTCGTGCCACCATAGCGTGTTCCTTTGTTGCATAAGCCCCCGGAGTACGTTTATCAAACATATGGGTTTTATACATTACCCTCAGAATCCTCCTAACCTTATCATCGATCACTGATTCTGCAATTTCGCCGCTACGCACTAATTTAAGGGCCGGGTCAGCAAAATAAAATTTATTATAATCCGGGTTCGGAAGCATAGAAAGATCGGTGCCCATTTCAAGATCAGCGCCGCCCAGCAAGGCTTCTTTTGTACTGTGGATGGCGCCCCAGTCGCTCATCACTAATCCTTTAAAGCCCCATTCGCCCTTTAATATCTTATTAATTAAATAATCATTATACGTGCAATACTCTCCCCTAAGCTTGTTGTAGGAGCCCATAACGGTATTTACGTTTCCTTCCATAACAGCCGCTTTAAATCCCGGAAGATATATTTCCCTAAGGGCACGTTCACTCATTTCTACATTAATCCCGCTTCTACTTATTTCCTGATTATTACCCATAAAGTGCTTCAGACTGGCTGAAATACCCTGATCCTGGACACCTTTTATATAACCGACCGCCATTTTTGAAATCAGGTACGGATCTTCGCTCATATATTCAAAATTTCTCCCGTTAAGCGGCGTGCGCATAATGTTGATACCAGGACCAAGGATCACATCTTTCCCCCGGTATTTAGCCTCGCTTCCCAGCACAGAGCCGAAAGCATACCCCAGCTCCGGATTCCAGGTAGAGGCCAATGTTATACCAACAGGAAGATAGGTGGATGAATCACCGCCTTTATTGTCAAGCTCCCAGTCGCGTCCATGCTCCGGCCTGACACCATGAGGCCCGTCGGAAGTGGTAAGTTCAGGGATTCCGAGACGGGGAACGCCCGTTGATGTAAAAGAAGAATTTGCGTGGATCATACCTATCTTCTCTTCCAACGTCATCTTCTTTAAAAGGCTTTCAATTTTTGCTTCCGCATCGTTTCCGGCCTGTTGCTGCCCCTGTACAGCCGGGCGGTTGAACAGCAGCCAAAGGGCACTTAATACACAGGTTCTCACTATTACATTTTTCATTATAATTTTATTGGTTTTAATGGTCTGGCCGGGAGCATACCATACAGCATGCCGCACCGGCCAGCCTGACATTACAGCCCCAAAATTAACAGGAATATGCAAACGCAGGTAACCAAATGTACTTATTTAGGAATGAGTTTGTTAACTTTTCAAGTCGGCCACTTGCCGCTTACCGCCCATATAGCCCCTCATTGTACAGGATATATTATTATGGAGTTGATATAATAATACCTGAGTCCGTTATTGTTGTTCTGCCCGGCGGTGACCCTCACCGTGATGGTACCATCGTCTTTTGGCTTTATATTCTCAATGGTTACGGATCGGGAAACATTGCCGGAAGCATTTAAATAGCCTGTACCTTCATTAGCCCCCGAGATGATATAGGCAGTCTCACGATTGTCGGAAACATCCTTTCTCGATCCATAAATGCTGAAATTATAACGCTGTGCCTTATTCAGCCGCGAAATGGTAAAACCTCCTGAGACATTGTCTGTTGCACTGCCCCAGAACGCGTCATTTGACACCTGCGCAGGCAATCCGAGTGTATTATTTTCAGGCCCCAGGGTGTTATCACCGCTGAATGCGTCTGTCAACTCGATGTTGATACCAGTAGGAGTACCCTGTCCATCAAGCAAATCTGCCAGTTTTCCTGAGTTGTAGGAACTCATATTATTCCAGGGCGTACCTGATATATTTATGCCAAAGTCCAGGTATACAGGATATACCAGCACCTGTTCATTGGGAGCCTCATGCTGATAGTCTACCAATACCGTGACCTCCTTAGGACGCAGCACTGCATAATGGGCTGCATGCCTGGCTATTTCGGCGTCATAGTTTGATAAAGCGACCGGCTTAAACACATTGGTGGTAACATCGATATTAAACAGTTTTTCAAACCAGGCACAAGCAGCCGTATACCTTCCTATGTTAAGGTCGAGGTGGTATCCGTCGCGGCAAAAATTATCACCTATTACACTGGTCCGTCCGTTTTGAATGGCTGTTCCGGCTGGAATTACAATACCGATATCCACCAGATCAGCGGCCCGTCCTACGGCATCAACGATGGCATTGTACATTTTGCCCTGGTCTTTGTCGTAGTTTGCAAATCCCTCATGTGTAGACGTCCTGGCATAAGCCCAGGTTTGGTGGAGGATGTACCGGACATTGGGATTGGTAGCCTGTCCTTTGACGTACTCCAATAAAGTAGGCAGTGATGCTTCGAAATATGAAAATATTCCGGAGTATTGACTCACTTCCTGAAAGCTGATATAATCCCAGTTTTCATCGGCTAATGCATCGGCGAGTGATATATTGGTTTCTCCGGTCTTTACTCCGTCTTTATTTATCTTGCGGTACTCATACGCGGGCAAATCATTGGTTGCATTCTGGACGTGGTCTGCCAAAGCACTGCCTCCGATATACATGTTACCTATAATCACTGTTTTACCGGCAGCCTTTGCCAGATCATATAAATAGTTTTCAATGGCATCTTCCGAGAAGCTGTTGCCTATTGCCAGAATCTTAATGGCACCGGCCGCATTCACCTCAACCTGGCATGCAGCCGACAATGTTTTGTCGTCAGATTCCACCTTAATACGGGTTGTCCCCTCCGCTAAAGCCTTTATCGTACCCGATTTATCAGAATTGGATGCCACCGATACGATCTGCGGGTTTTCTGAACTCCATGTAAAATCCTTTTGCCCGGTACTCCGGCTGTTAAACGACAGATTCAGCCTGATCTCCTCGCCAACGGCAAGGCTCACTTCGTTCCTGTTGATCCTGATAGACCCCTGGCTTCCAAAGCCATGGGTCACATCGTCCAGCTTGCAGGAGACGGCCAGTAAAAAAAGAGCCATCACCGCTAATAGTTTGTACATTTTCATAATTTTAGTTTTATCAATGTCTCTGTTATTTTAATGGAAAAATCACCTTTCAACCGGCCGCTACCAGCGTTATTAGCGCGCGTCCCCGGAAATGTCCGGTATGGAAGAAATGGCTTAAAACTGTATGCAATAGTTTTTATATTATTAATTTGTCTTCACAATGGTTTTTTTATCGGGCCCTACACCAGTGATCGTCAGCTTTGACCAATGCGGGGGCATAACGGTCTTTAACTCCCGAACACCTCCTTTGGGGTTAATATCCACTCCGCCAAATCCCATAATTACGGCCTGCAACACGCCCCCTGCCCCGGTAGCAAAATAGGGGTTGGTACCTCCTTTACTTTCTGCCATTACGCGAAAAGGAGGGTTCAGGTTGGGTATATATGCATCGCTGAACCAATTGCGGGCTTCTTCCGCCTTGCCCAGCCGACTGTAGAGGAGAGAAAAAATGGCCTGTGTCATCGCGGGTGTCTGCTTTTCGGGAACACGGACTTCGTAGTACTTCAAATCCTTTTGTACTTGTTCTGTTTCGACGACAATGCCCAGCGGATAGGCGAGCAGGTTTACGTCGGCTTGCTTGATCTGCTCCCCGCGATAGGTGTCGTGCTCGCGCGTTACGCCATTATCCATTTTGACGATGGGGATTCCCGAGGTAATAGTTTTCCAGGCCGATGGAGCCCGGATGCCTAATGCCGATGCCGCATCCGCAGCATACAGCAGGTTTTTAATCACTGCACCATTTGTGTATGCGTTGTTATCCACATTCTCAGCCCACTCATCCGCTGCCACTACGTTTTTTATCCCGTAGACCCCTTCGCTATTCCGCTCCACGCGGCTTACCCAAAATTCTGCCGTCGCCTTCAATATCGGCCACCCTCTTTCACGCAGCCATTCCTTATCGCCGGTGACGAGATAATACTGCCATGCAGCTATGCCCACGTCGGCAGTGATATGATGTTCAAAAGGGCCCGATAATGCCCAAACAGGTGTTTCTTCTACTCCTGTGGCGGCACTTTCCCAGGGAAACATCGCTCCCAGGTAACCATAGCCTGCCGCGTTTTTCCGCGCTGCATCCAGCCGGTTAAAGCGGTATTCAATCATGCTTCGGGCCAACTGAGGCTGCAATATGAGCAAAGGAGGGTACATGAACACTTCGGAATCCCAAAATACATGTCCATTGTATCCCAATCCGCTCAATCCCATTGGTGAAGGAGAAAGGTCTGTACTTTCCCTGGTGAATGAATACAGGTGATACAACATATTTCTCACATCCTGCTGAGCCTGCTTATCACCTTCGATTTGAATATCGCTTTGCCAGAGCTTCTCCCATTCAGCATAGTGACGTGCCAGCAGCCGTTTCCTCCCCTCCAATTTGGCGTAGACGGTAAGGCGTTCGGCCTGATTGAGAACATCCGGTGTTTGCGCCGAGGAGATCAATGTACCGATGACAGAAAATGAATACTCCTTACCTGCTTTGAGGGACTTTGAAAATCTGGCACTATGCGAGTCGGTATCTTCTACTTTGTGGAAGATACGCGGTTCCTCATGCGCATTTTCGTCGAAGATAAACGAATTGCATGCTACGATTTTCAATTGTCCGGAAGGACTTTCGGCTGTGGATGTCCACAAGGGGATGTATGCATGCGGCTTATCGATCTCATAAAAGGCATGTTGCCCATTCTTCAATGCCGACGGAGTTTCCAGGATGCTTTCCACACCGATCCCACAGTCTTTGTTCGGTGTTACACGAACGGTCATCAGCACGCAATGCGGCAAGTGCCGCAATGCCATATATGCATATTCTATATTCGCCACATCCTTGTACTTGAATGAAGCCGTAAAGACGCCGTTCCGCATATTCAGTTCCTGTCTGAATTCCGCAATGTTCCATCGATTTATGTGTTCCCCGCCGATAGACAACTCCAGGTTCAGCAGGTTATAGTTTGGCAGGAAATTGCTCACCTTTCCCCGTTTATAGTAATCGTAAACGCCTGCCAGCACTACCTCTCTCACTTTAAGCGGCTCGGGAGCCGAAACTACGCCAATCATACCATTGGCAACGGCGACCCCAAAATAGTTATCAAATCCATATTTATCTGTAGACACTATCCAGGGGTCTTGTCCATACCCGGGAGACGAACATGCGAGGCAGTAACACGCCATAACGAAAATGATCTTTTTCATGATGATATTTTATTAACGTGATTTCTCCTTACTCCCGGCCTTTATAAGGATTTCCTCCGTCCCTCCATCCCACAGAAGTTTTAAGATAAAGCTCTTATTGGATTCCACTGTGAGTTTGGGCCGGTCTGTTTTGTATTTTCTCTTTGAACAGTGAAGTTTTACAACGCCATCATGTCCAAAGGGATAATTGTCTACTCCATGCTCGTCCAATAGCCTTACATCCCACACCAGTACATTGTCGGGGACCACCGGGCGTATTCCGAAAACATATTCGAAGAGAACCGTTATCGGCACAAGGCCTGTCCACCCTACAAAGTTCTTCACCCCCATACCCTTATGCGTTTCGGGGGCATAGTGTTCCCATAATGTGCCGGTTTCCCGGTACACTTTGACTACATTCTGCAAATTATTAAGTGCAATCTCATGTGCCAGGGAATCATAACCATAGTTTGTCAATCCCCTTAGCACCATATAAGTCGTGGGAGCCCACACCCCCCCATTCCAATATTCCCCATCTGGCCTGTAATGAGTGTTGTCTGCCGACAAAGCAGGAATACGCACCGGCCGGTCAAATTCGGAAGGGTCGGCCAAATGCGATATGAACCGTCTGCTCCTTTCCTCATCGGCGACCCTGGCAAGGAGTGCCCAGTAAGCCACAACGCTTTTTGTCGCAGACAAAGACCCATCACGGAAGCGATCCACAAAAAAACCCTGCTTATCGTCCCACATCTTTTCATTCACATACCGGGTAAGGGAGGCGACTTCATATTCGATGTCCTTCACATCGTTTTCCCTGCCCAGGCGGCGTGCCATATTGATAAGCGTACGCCCCGCCAGAATCTGCTGCGATGTAATGTCGATCCACGACATATGCCCCTGGCCCCATATTTCATTGACGCCTTGAGGGAGCCGCGGCTGATTGTCCACGCCGCTTCCCCAGCCTGAGGAAAAATAGGAGCCGTCGGGCCATGAACGATAGGTACTGAACCACTGATAATAGGCCAATAAAGGCGAAAAAGCTGCCCTCAACCTTTTAAGGTCATTAAAATTGAGGAAATATTCCCATTCGACCCATGGCAGGATATTGGGGCCTGTACTGGATATATCATATCTCTCAAAAACATCCGTACCATCTTCACGCCTTATTTCCCGGCAGATGTATCCATCCTTATGCTGCCGGGAATAGAAGTTGTCCAGGGACTGCTGGAAGTCGAAGGCGTGGGCACCGTACCTGCCAAACATCATCATAAATCCTGTATCCCACATAAAGATATGCTTGTTAAATCCGGCGTCGATGAAAGGAGATACAAATCCGCTCTGCGGCGCCGGCAGATACAAGTTCGAAAAAGCCGTCCGCCATGCGTAATTATAGCAAGCCACCACGTCAGGTCTGGCCGGCCATATTGCTACAGGAAGTTTGCTTTTCACTGATCCATATACAGGCAACGGTTCACGACGGGCCTCCTTACCTATAAATTCATTTTCCTTTACATACGGATTGCCGATACGCAGATCCAATACCCGAAGTTGCAGCTCGTCCTGTGCAAAAGCCGCCGGCCAACACATATGGCCGGCAAGAAACAATAATACAATCTTCTTCATATCACGAAAAGATTACCAGCCATAGTTTTGAACCAGATTCGGATTTCGGTCGATATAGCTCTGATAAATAGGCCACAAGTACATCTTATTGTCGAACACACGATCCATAAACCTCGTTCTGTTGTAGAATGCAGCGGCATTCCCCTGTGCGTTCATGCCGGTAACAGGTTTGGAAAAAATGGACCTGGCTGTCAACCATCTCCTGATATCCGTATATCGTTTGCCCTCGGTGGCCAGTTCGATACGTCTTTCGGTGTGAATAGCTTCCCTTAGTCCTCCCTGATTTCCCAGCAAGGAGGCATTCAGGCCCGGTATGCCCGCGCGCTCTCTGATCCTGTTGACATATTTCAGGATATCCGTATTTGAAGGGTCATATTCGTTCAGCGCTTCGGCATAATTGAGGTAAAACTCGCCCAGCCTGAAAATGATGCCCGGCCTGTATGGGGTATAATTGTTGCGGGGGATGCTTTCAGGATGTATGCGTTTTCTCACAAGGTACCCGCATGGCGGCGAATCGTAGCTTGGCGGCCCATCCCATCCTCCGTTGTAGAATTGGGTATTTCTGCCTTCCTTTGGCAGCCACTGCCCGTTGTAGCGAACCGTTATATAGAAACGCGGTTCCCTGTTGGTGTACATGTTGTACGTTCCTGCCGGGGTGATCAACCCTTTAACCTGCTGCTGGTTACCCAGATCCCAGGATGTATTGGGATAAATAACATCGGCGGTACTGAATCCTTCCTCAACATAGGCTGGATCTTCTGCAATGGGCAGCCCGTTCCGGGTATAGAACGCATCAACCAATTCCTGGATAATACCATAGGCTCCGTTACCTCCGAATCCCCGGGGCTGAGAATGCTTGTCATACTCCCAGGTGTTGTCGTTGTCAGGACGTGCAAAGATAATCTCGGGATTTTGGTTAGCCGTAGTCAGGAAAAGATTCTGGAAAGACAAAAAAGGGTCAATCTGCCCGTCCTTGTATTCCCGGTACAAATCATACACACCTGTTTCGGCAAGATCCAGTAACTGTCTGGTAGCATCTGCTGCACGTTTCCACTTAGTAACATCTGCAACTTGCGGGAAGAGATTGGTGCCATCCTGATTGTGAAGACCTCTGTATAATGGGTTTCCGTTGAAGAGCGGGCTTGCGGCAACCAGCAGCAACCGTGCCCGGCAAGCGAGCGCAATGCCTTTTGTGGGCCGTCCAAAGTTTGAGTTCTCGTCGTCCAGCCGCACCGGTAATGCATCAGCCACGGCCAGGAGTTCGCGGTCGAGCCAGTCGACAATTTCGTCTACGGGTGTGCGGGGGATCAGAAGGTCTGTAATCGCTGCATCAGATTTTATCACTCCTTTAACCAGGGGGAAAGGACCATAGAGCTCAAACATTTGCGAGTAGTAAAAAGCGATGAGAAACCTGCACTCCACCTTCATCCTATCCACCTGCTGCTGGGAGAGACCCTGACCAGGCAGGGCTTTGGCTTTATCGATGAAGATATACGCAGCCCTCACTGCTTTATAAGTATTACCCCAAAGATCATACGTCTCGGTCGACGGGCTCCAGTTGCCTTGCTGCACATTGGCCACCCACCATCCAAAACTGGACCAGGTAAGGGGGATCTGCACTTCGTCGGCAAGGGGATTAAATCCCATCCGCCTTCCATAGTCCCAATAGGGATCAGGCATGTATTGATAAATGGCGCTCAGCCATTGCTGTGTTCTTTGTTCGTTATTAAAAACCATTTCCTCTGTCAGCAGATCATCCGGCTCCTGGTCCAGGAATTTGCTGCAGGCTCCGTTGAGCAACGCTACAGCAGCTGCCATCAAAATCATTTTATATACTGTTTTCATAATCTGTTCGTTAAGAAATTATAGGGAGATGTCAAATCCAAAGGTCATGATCCTCGACGAGGGATACGATCTGTAACCTGTGCCGCCGAGTTCCGGGTCCCATAGCGTAAAAGGCGAAAACGTGAGCAGATTGGTGCCCCTCAAAAATAGCCTGGCATTCTTAAACACCGCGCTTTTTTGTTGTATCAGGGTATATCCGATTTCAGCATGCTTTAACCGGACAAAAGAGCCATCTTTGAGCCACCACGTAGAGGACTGGCTGTTATTTTCGCTCCTCGTTCTCGACAGGCGGGGATAAAAGACATCCTGGCTGGGATTTTCGGGTGTCCAGCGGTCGTCCACATTGCTCAATATGTTGCCGATAGATCCATCTCCGCTCCCCGGTATCATTTCGTTGCCCGAAATCACAAAATCCACGCTGGCCATGCCCTGAAATAAGGCACCTATATCCAGTTTTTTATATCTGAACGAAAAGCCAAATCCATAGACAATTTCCGGGATAGCAGGACGTCCGATGGGACCAATATCATTTGCAGTGATGATGTGATCGCCGTCGACGTCGACGTATTTGATATCGCCTGGGTAAACTGCTCCAAACCCGGAGCGGGGAATCTCGGGCTTCAGAATACCTTTTGCCGGGTTTACAAAATCGTTTTCTTCGTATAATCCATCGGCTATCAGCCCATAATTCTGATGAATACTCCAGTTGGTCTGAGACCGGTTAGTCCCGATCAGTCCAAGCGGCTCATCATATTCAACAATTTTGTTCCTGGCTTTTGTGATATTTCCGAGCACCGATAGGGCGAGGTCTTTGCCGAAAGATTTGTTATATTCAAGGCTTGCATCGAAGCCCCTGTTGTCGACTTTTCCAAAATTAGCATACGGAGTATTGTTATATCCGGCCAGTTCGGGGATGGTCTTGCGCTGCATGAAAATATTACTTCTTTTCTCACGGAAGACATCAAACTGCAGACTAAACGACCTGAACAGACCTAGTTCTATGCCAAGATTTGTCTTGGCTGCGGTTTCCCATGTCAGATCGGGAATGCCAAAATCGCCCTCCCTGACAGCCGGATATCCAAGCTGTTTGGTCCATCCCCAATAATAGCGTGTGTCGGTTGAGTTGATAGTAGTGATGTAGCTGAATCTGCGCCCGCCAATCTGGTCATTTCCAACCAGGCCCCAGGAGCCACGCAGCTTGAGCTTATCAAGGTATCCGGCATCACGAAGGAACTCTTCATTGCTTGCCATCCATCCCAGCGCAAACGAGGGGAAGAATCCAAAACGATACCCTTTCCTGAAATTTTCGGATCCGTTGTACCCGAAATTAAATTCTCCGAAGTACCGGCTATCATAGTCGTAGGCAAAACGGCCTGCGACGCCCTGGTTACGGTAGGGGAAAGCCATGATCGCTGTATTCACATCGGCGTTGACATAATCCCGCTGGTTATACAACAGCAATGCGGAAATACGATGAATATCCCCCAGGGTGCGCTCGTAGGTAATGGGGATCTCAAGATACATGCTGCGATTACCGCCTGCGCCCTTATTGAAATTGAGAAATTCCTGTCCCTTTTCGACAAGGGTTAACTGCAGATTGCCCTCCGCATCCCTGCCATTGGCAATATACTTGTCCGGTTGCCTGGTCCTCACGATATCGTGCCAATTATATGCGTCAAAAGAAAAAGATACCCGCGCGCGCAAACCTTCAAGAGGTTTCCATAAGGCACCGATATTCTGTTCAATGCTTGCAAGGCTTTGGATACTGCTTTGATAGGTCTTCTTGTAGCCCGTCTGAGTCGCCTGAACCCACGGATTGGCCCTGTTAACATTCTGGGCAAATTCGCCGGTTGAATACACTGCCGGATGGACGATAGGCGGGGTTTGCATCGACCAGTCGAGAATTGTCGGAGCATCTGTACCGGGAGCATTCCGGTTGAGCAGGTGTCCGCCGATGCTAAACGAAAACAGGGTAGATGAAGTCAAATCCATGTCGATATTACTCCTCACGTTATAGCGCTGTAGCTTTAGCTGCGTGTCGTCGCGATTATTCGGGTCGGTACTGATGATACCCGTCTCACTAAATGACCCCATAATAAACCGGTACCGAAGCCGCTCAGTACCGCCGTTTACATCCGCACTCACCCGGTTGTTTGCTGCATAATCCTCCGTTACAGTTTCCAGCCAGTTCACATTCGGATACAGGTCGGGGTCGTAACCACTTCGCGTCCTGTCAATATACTCTTGCGTAAAAAAATCCGTCCCGCCCGACAATGCTCTTGCGGCATTTAAGATTTCCAGATGTTTAGCTCCGTCTACATATGACGGGAGCTTTACAGGGGCAGACAGACCATAGTCAGATTTCACCGTAACACGTGGTTTACCCAGTGAACCACGCTTTGTTTTAATGACGACAGCCCCGTTAGCACCCCTTACACCATATACGGCGGTAGCGGTAGCATCTTTTAATACGGAAAACGATTCGATCTCCTCGGGCGAAATGTTATCAAGGGAGCGCTGGACACCATCGATGATGACCAGGGGAGTAGTGCCCCCTGCCCCAAACGTATTGATGCCGCGAATCCAGAAATCAGAGGCGTCATATCCAGGCTCACCGCTGCGTTGTATTCCCACAATGCCCGCTATCTGACCAACGAGCGCGTTGCTCAAGCCCCGCGTCTGGTTAGTTTGCAGCTTGCCGGGGGATATTGTAGTAATTGCACCGATAACGCTTTCTCTTTTCTGCGTGCCAAACCCAACGACGACCACTTCGTCCAAATCGCTGACCGTTGCCGCCAGCATTACATCAACCACATTGTCCGACGCAATGGCAACTTCCCGTGTCTGGAATCCGATCGCCGTAAAAATAAGTATGCGACCATCCCGGGGAATCTGGATCGTATACCTGCCCTGTGCATCTGTGGAGGTTCGGATATTAGTTTCCCTGACCGCCACCGTTACACCCGGCAATGGTATCCCCTGATCATCGATGACCTTCCCGGTAATCTCACGTTGCTGAACAGCATCCATACCCTGGATAGCTGGCCGCCTGCTTTTGGAAATTACCACATAACCTTCCCTGAGCTTATACTCCAGGGGAAGCCCCGCAAAACACATATTCAGGATTTCACCAATAGTAGCATTATTAGCTGAGACAGTAATTTTTGGCGTGTTCAACACCGCATCAGCATCATACAAGATATTCACACCACTCTGCCTCTTTATCTCGTTGATTATGGTATTTAATGTGACGTTTTGTTTATGAATAGTAAGCCTTTGCCCTAAGGCATACACACTAACAGACATACCCATAACAAGCAAGATCAGGAACAGGCGCATCGCAATAGCCGTTTTAAGTGAATCAATAAGTGGTATGCCACAATAATTTGCAGTAAAATATTTATACATTTGTATACAGGTTTATTAAAAATTGGTATCACAACTACACGATCTTAATAGGCTTGGGCTACCCCTCGGGCGGCCGGAACGGCTGGGAGCGCACCAACGCTTCCAGCTATTTATACTTTGCCATTATTGCTGTTATTTCATGATCACAATCCGGCCTCCTTCCATTTTATAATGCAATAACCCTGTGGCCTGGAGTGCCTCCATCAACTGATCCAATGTCGCAAACCGCGGAATACTGCCTCCTATGAGTTTTCCCTCCATGCCATCCTGATAAGTAACCTCGACATCATACCAGCGGCTTACCTTCTTCATCACCTCACTAACTTCCTCGTTATTGAATGTAAAGTGGTTGCCTCTCCAGGCGGTAACGTCTTCGCTTCCCATCTCGCTTATTTGTATTCCGTTCTTAAAATCGGTGCTGGTAGACTGCTGACCAGGCTGCAGTACCACAGGAGAATGTCCTGGCAATGAAATCCTGACACTCCCTTCAATCAGGGATGTTTTTGTAAATGAGTCGTCAGCATAAGCCGACACGTTAAAATGCGTACCCAGAACTTCAACTTTCTGGCCTTTTGCGTTGACGATGAATGGCCACCTTTCGGCCTTTTGAACTTCAAAGTAGGCTTCGCCATTGATGTATACCTCACGTTTACCCGATTCAAAGTGGACCGGATAAGTGACGGTAGTCGCTGCATTGAGCCAGATTCGGCTTCCGTCAGGCAAGCTTATCTGGTATACCCGGCCTTTGGGCGTGCTGATGGTATTAAATCCGGAGCTGATCTTGTCCGGATTCTGCGGTCTGTTCTCATAAAGCAACTGATCTCCTGCCAACTTCAATTGCACGCCACCTTCAGCAGCTAACGCCCCTTCAGGCACACTGTCCAAATCAATCTCTGTCCCGTCAGATAGACGCAATAGCAGTCGGTCTGACGGAGAAACAGTACGTGTAATTTTCTGTGCTACCCTGTCCTGCCTATTTGTCCAATACCCGTTAATATTCATATGCCATAAAATGGTTACGGCTGACAACAGAAGAAGAATCATCGCCACTCCAATAAAAAAACGCATCTTTCTTTGGGGTGCCGCATGCACCACTTTAAAATAGGGATGCTCCGTAATTCGCTTATACAACTGCCCGGAATCTATCAAAAGGGCTTCGTCCGGTACGGTCTCGGCGGCAATCTCATCAAGAATTTCATTCAGACGGGCTTCCTGATCTGGCGTAGCAATATAGTCCAGCAATTCGTCAAGATCAGATCGGCGGATCGTCCCCTTGATATACGCGGCTAAAAGCTGCTCCAACTTGTCCCTGTTCATTTCGTCAATTAGGCTAATTACTTAAACTAACCGGTCGTTCCCGGTATTTAATAATAATACGGACGAAACCAGACTATGGGTAGTCAAAAAAAAGGTTTATATGTAAAATATTGATTTACAAGAAAAAATATAGAAATAAAATATATGAAATATCGTGTTTAGCCAAATGAGCCCTTAATGTTTTCATCGCATTGACCAAATGGTACTTTACCGTATTCGAGGAGATATGCAGCTTTTCTCCGATTTCCTGATAGGACAACCCCATATCGCGGCTCATAACAAAAATTTCCTGCTGCTGCCTGGTCAGTTTGCACATAGCCTCCTCAGTAATCCTTGCTAATTCGTTAGCCAGAATATACTGCTCCGTGGCATTACTCGCAATTTCCATGTATTGGAGAACAGACTGACGAAACTTTTGAGATGTCGCCAGTTTACGCAAGACATCCACCAGCGTCCTCCTGGCAATGACAAATAAAAGCGGAGCAATAGGCTTGTCTGGATCGAGTTTTTGCCTGTGCATCCAAAAAGTAAGAAATGTATCCTGGACCACTTCAAGACTTGCATCCCTGTCTTTCAAAAAATTATGCGCAAAAGCAAGTATCTTTTTATGATACCTGTCAAATAATTCACGAAAAGCAGTCTCATCCCCATCCGCCAGACGTCGGCTAAGCTCTGGCTCCGGCAAGTGTTTAATAAACATGATGAGCTTTAAAATTTAATGTTTAAACTATAAATTAGGTCTATAAAGTCCGCGAAGTATTGTTAATGCCCAGCAAACAAATTCAAGTTGAACTTCAAACAAAGTTCGGCAAGTTCTCCGACATTACCAAGAGCGCATTTCAAATTGTCGCAAGGTAACCTTTATCTTTCTGGATTAACTACGTTTTAATGATTTTTATAGTCAATCTTGTCCCTGGTTTCGTCTGTACTGCTTTGATCACCCTCACCCCGTTGCACTTATAAAATCTTTCCGTCTGCTAACGCATTGATCGCTATATATCGCTAACGAAGAAAGTATTCTTTATTGATGCCAGTAAATCCGGCGGACGATTCACATCCTTTCCAGATTTCCGTTAAATGAATATACCTTCCCCTTCTCAGTCTGCAGATCAATCACGTTATCTCCGTAGCGGATCTTACACGCGTTACCCAGTTTCGACAGGACAGTTGCCCTTGTCAGCCGGCCATCTTTCCAGTCTATATTAATTTCAAAACCTCCTCTTGCAACGATGCCATGAATATGACCTTTTTGCCATACCGCCGGCAAAGCAGGCAGCAACTGAATTTCTCCTGCATGACTTTGCATCAGCATTTCTGTGACTCCTGCTACGGCACCAAAATTTCCGTCGATCTGGAAAGGAGGGTGATTATCAAAGAGATTACTGAGAGTAGACTGCTGTAATAAAGCGATCAGGTTCTGGTGGGCAGCCTCTCCATCCTGCAGCCGGGCAAAGAAGTTTATAATCCATGCTCTGCTCCAGCCAGTATGACCTCCCCCATGGGAGATGCGGTAATCTAACGTTTTACGGGCTGCCGGAAGCAGTTCCGGGTGTTGCCGCAAAGAAATTTGATTGCCGGGGTACAATCCAAACAAATGGGAAATATGCCGGTGTCCCGGCTCCGGTTCTTCAAACTGTTCTGTCCACTCCATAATTCTTCCGTCACTGCCAACTTTTGTGGGCGACAAACGATCCAGAATGCTCTGCAGCTTTTTCCTGAAACCGGCATCACGTCCCAGTACTTTCGCTGCCTCAATAGTATTAGTCAGAAGATCACGAATGATCATGTGGTCCATGGTAGGGCCCATAACCATAGTAGCGACTTCACCATTTTTTGTTTTAAAGGTATTTTCCGGAGAGATTGACGGACCGGAAACAAGCAATCCGGTATGAGGGTCTTCCACAAGCCAGTCCTGGCAGAATTGAGATGTTTCCTTCATCAGAGGATAGGCAAGGTCTTTCAAATACTTTTGGTCACCGGTAAATAAATAATGCTCCCATAAATGCTGAACACTCCACGCCAGGCCCATGGGCCACATTGCCCACTGTGTTTTCCCATATGTTTCTGTGAAGTGCCACGGGTCGGTTGTAAAATGTGCAACGGCACCCTCCAGACCATACATATCTTTTGCAGTTTTACGGGCATCCGGCCTCAGCTCATTTAAAAAGCCCAAAAAAGGCATGTGCATTTCGCTGAGATTAGTAATCTCAGCGGGCCAGTAATTCATCTGGATATTTATATTGATATGATAGTCGGCACTCCATGGCGGATTCAGACCATCAGCCCAGAGGCCCTGCAGATTCGCAGGGAGGCCACCGGGGCGGGAACTGCTGATCAGTAAATAACGACCGAACTGATAATATAATTCAATAAGTGCAGGGTCCGTATTACCATTTTGTACAGCAGCAATCCTGCTGTCGGTAGGAAAATACATGGCATCTGTAGATCCCAGATCAAGATTTACCCGCTTAAAATATTTTTGATAATCCGCTATATGAGCACTTTTTAATTCATCGAAGGTCTTCTCTGATGACAAAGACAGCAGATTTGCAGAAACAACAGCAGGATTGATCCCCCTGTAATCAGTGGCTGCTGCTAAAAGCAGTGTCACTGCATCTGCATTCGCAACCTTCACTGACGTTGCCGCTGCTTGCAATGCCCCACCTTCATTCAGCACTTTTACGCGTGCAATCATGTTTACTCCAGTGCCGTCGCCAATATGTTCAGTCATCGTAATTTCATTGCCCGATACCTCCAGTTTAGCTTTGTTTCCCGGCCGGCTAAGATTAAGCGAAAAGTTGAGCGCTCCCTTCTTACTTGCGGTCAATCTTATAACTAGGACTTGTGCAGGAGCGCTTGAAAAAACCTCTCTTGTAAAGAGAATATCACCCGCACGGTAGCTTATTTTGGCAATCGCTGTTTCCAGATCAAGTTCTCTTTTATAGCCGGAAATTTCTTTATCCGGGAGTACAAAATCCAGATGCAGGTCGCCAAGGCTCTGATAGGAGCTCTCCACTTTTTTATCTCCCATCATTTTCTCCTGCGCCAGTTTTTGTGCTTCGGCATATTTACCATCAAAGAGTAATTTCCTTACTTCGGGAAGTGCATCTTTAGCCTGGGGATTAACAAAGTCCTCAGGTTTTCCGGTCCATACAGAAGATTCGTTTAACTGAATATGTTCAGAACCAGTACCGCCAAAGACCATGGCGCCTAAATTCCCGTTCCCTACCGGTAAAGCCTCATTCCAGTTACCAGCAGGATGATTATACCATAGTTTCAAATCTGCCGGCCTTTGCTGAGAATTAGAAGAAAAAGAGATCATCAGCAATAAAAGCAAGAGAAGTAAAAAATAGTCAGGGACATAGTTTCCGGGCCAGCGGGCACTTTCTGTATCTTTTAGCATTGAAGTACTGTTCTTATCATTTATCTGCCCCCATTGCTCCCCTTTATCTGCTAACCTGAATATACTTCTCATATCATTTATAACTTCTGCAAGGTACAACGTACAATCATCCGGCTTATTCTCTGCTTTACCAAATCAAAAAGCCTGAATTTTAAATGTTCTTTAGTTTTCTAAACTTGTCTCACAGTTTGCAGCAGCATTTGCATGGGTCATATTATTTTGTTTCTATAACAATATTGCCAGTCTCCAATCCATCTGAAACTGC
>JAATFW010000069.1 GCA_015654985.1 Sphingobacteriales bacterium
TGAAGGATGCCGTCAGAAAAATTTCAAACAGCAGGAATTGCTTTACCGCACCTTTGCACATCGCATGCTCGGTGTATGCATGAGATATGCATCAGACCGCTCAGAAGCTGAAGATATTTTACAGACCGGTTTTATTAAAGTATTCGGAAAGATTGATACCTATCAGAATAAAGGCCCTGTTGAAGGATGGATAAGAAAGATCATGGTCAATACCGGAATAGAATATTACAGAAAAAGACAAAGGGCACTTCCGCTTTCTGATATTGAAAATGAAAGTTTTCGCGATCCTGTTTATTCGGAGGGAACAGAACTGGAAGTGAAGGACCTGCTAAAACTTGTACAGCAATTACCCTCTAATTACAGAACAGCTTTTACGCTTCATGCTATAGAGGGTTATTCACATAAAGAAATATCAGTGATGCTGGATATTACAGAACTTGCCTCAAGGGCAAATTTATGCAGGGCAAGGGAGATACTAAAAAAACACCTCCAGAATATTACTGTAAGAGAAACAGAATGCCTTGCCTGCTAAAATTGCACAATACTAAACTCTTCATCTGTAGAACTGTTCTTCAAAGGAAGACAAGAGACCAGTAACTTGTTTTTATATGGCGCCCATATGAATTTGCATATAAAAACGAGTTTATCTAAGTTTCAAAAAAAAACCGGGAAATCCCGGCAAAAATAGTTAGATGAGTTAAACAAATAATTCTTCTTATAGGTCTTTAAGGAATGATACGTCTCCGTCAGGTGTAATTTTAACCACCATTTCCTCTTTTCCGTTCTTAAGACTGGCAAAATAAATAGTGTTATAATTTCTTTTCCCGGTCAGCATATATAAATTAGAATCTTCCTGCCCGTCAAAATCATAACGAACTACTTCTCCTACCGAATAATCACCGTAAAACTTCTTCAGCTTACCTTTACTTACAGCCGGCAGTTTTTCTACTCCTACGTACTGTGTTGTAGCAATATAATCACCGTTAGCGTCAAAGAACGCAGCCATTTTAACACCATTCATAGTGAATGCTGCTTTCTGAAACTGATTGGTAACCGTCCATTTCACATTTACGGCAGCCTGGTATTTACTCTGGAAATTATTTTCAGCAAAATATGATACTTCAGCTTCTTTCTTTACGCTTTTGTTTTTATCATCTGCATAACTTTTAACAGATAAAGCCAAAACTAAAAAGGCCATGTAAAACATCTTTTTCATAATCTTAATTTTTATTTACACAACAAAAGTACACATACTTTGCGTTTATTTAAAATTTAATTTAATTTTTATGAAAATTTAACAATAAACATCAATTTATTTTAACAATTTAAAAATACAATGTTTTTTCGGCTTTCAAATTTAAAATTCTTTAAAAAAAGTTCATCCCGGCCCGGGGGAAATAAGTAAGATTATATGCTGATCATCAGAAGAACTTCTATAACCTGAAATTTATTTTCTCATTTTTAAATCTTTACAAACAACTACTTGTTAGAACAGGTGTATATCTACCTCATAAACAATTAAGTAACGCGTATGAAAACAAAAGCATTTATTTTGCTGCTATCAGCCGGATTAGGTTTGGCAGCATGCTCTGCGAGCAGAGAGGGTCAGTCCGGTTCAGACAGTACAACAACTACAGGAACTGATACTACCGGAACAGGTACCGACACTACCGGAACAGGCACAGCTTCTGATACTACCGGAACCCCTTAGGTAGTTAACCAAACAGCAGAATCTGCCTGCATAAGTCAGGTTCTGCTTTAAATCTTATCCACATACATTCATCTTTCTCTATATAAATAACAAATCAAACAAGGATTGCCGATATTTGTAATAGATATACTTGATTAAATTTTATTACACACACATATTTTATTATGAGAGCCATCCGGCAAGTATTACTTCTCCTGTTCCTTCTGTTCATGCTTTTCCCTGTACATCTCTCAGCACAAGGCGGAGGCCCTTTTAATGCAACAACTATCGGACAGGAGCGCTGGGTAGATTCAGTTTTTAATAAGCTTCGTAAAAAGGCCAGAATTGCACAGCTATTTTTCATAAGGGCACAGACAAATAAAGGCAAAGCCTATGAAGATTCCATCGGATCAATAATAAAAAAAGACAAAGTAGGCGGACTGGTATTTTTTCAGGGCGGCCCTGCCAGACAGGCGGCGTTGACAAATCGCTACCAGGAGATCGCCAGGGTCCCTCTGCTTATAGCCATGGATGCCGAATGGGGACTTGGTATGCGGCTCGACAGTACCATTTCTTATCCATACCAAATGACCCTTGGCGCCATAAGAGACAGTAATCTCATCTATCAAATGGGCCGGGAGATCGCAAAAGACTTTAAACAGATGGGCATGCATCTGAACTTTGCGCCGGTAGTCGACATCAATAATAATCCCCGGAACCCGGTTATAGGTTACAGATCTTTTGGGGATAACAAATATAATGTAAGCTCAAAGGGACTTGCTTATATGAAAGGAATGCTTGATGAAGGGGTACTTGTAAGTATTAAACATTTTCCCGGCCACGGCGATACCGACGTTGATTCCCATAAAGATCTTCCCACTCTGGCATTTACAAAGGAGCGGCTCGATTCCGTGGAGCTTTATCCCTTTAAAGAGTTAATTAAAGCGGGAGCATCGGGAGTTATGGTGGCTCATATGAATATCCCCGCACTTGATGCTACCGCTCACCTTCCTTCAACGTTATCGGTGCCTATTGTTACCGGCTTACTGAAAAATGACCTGAACTTTAAAGGACTTGTAATTTCAGATGCCATGGAAATGAAGGGGGTAGTAAAATATTTTCCTAACGGAGAAGCTGATGTAAAGGCTGTAATCGCCGGAAATGATATAATAGAACTGTCTGAAAATACACACCGTGCTATTAAACTCGTTAAAAAGGCCGTGCGGAAAGATGAAATCAGTTGGGACAGGATCAATGAAAGCGTAAGAAAAATATTAGCAGCCAAATACTGGGCCGGCCTTAATCACTTTAAGCCCGCAGATACAGCAGCCCTCATTAAAAACCTGCATCGGTCAGAATCGCTGGCATTAAACCAGCGGCTGACGGATGCATCGGCCACCGTGTTAAAAAGCGACAGCCTGCTAAAAGCATTTGATCTGCAATCAAAAACCGCCATTATCAGCCTCGGAATGACAGAAGTAAGCCTGTTTCAGAAGGAGATGAAACGGTATGTTCCCAATTCTACGAGTTTTATCCTGTCAAAAATTGCCTCTTCCTCAGATATTTCAGCGATGCTGAAAGAGCTCCGTAAGTATAACCAGATCATTCTGGCTGTACACGATTACCGTACGCGGCCATTAAGCACGCTCGATTACAATACATCGCTAAAAGTATTTATAGCCGAACTATCGAGGCTTAATACCATTACCTGTGTGTTTGCCAATCCATATACAATAGCGGGGCTGCCGGGTATTGAAGCCAGCAAAAGTATGCTGGTTTATTACCAGAACAGCCCTGAAGCACAGCTTTCAGCGGTTAAAGTTATCAGCGGCCAGATGCAGGCAAATGGCCGCTTACCGGTAACCATCAATTCCTTCTTCCATTATGGAGACGGGATTGACTATTTTCCTGCCCCGCCTGTTATGACAGGCCAGGTTGAATAGTTCCGGGAGTTTTAAAAGCCGGGGCCGCCTTCCCGCCTCATGCCTCCGCCTTCACGGCCTCCGCCTCTGAAATCACGGTCCTGGTTCATACTCCCGCCGGCAAACTTATTCAGCCGCATCGCAAATGAAAGCATAAAGTAACGGGTTAAACGATTGCTGTTCGACTCAACATAAGAATTTTCACCTTGCGTAGACGATACATTGGTACCCTGATTCAGCAGATCATATCCCTGTAGTCTCAATCTGCCGCGCTTGTTGAAAAATTGCTTCTCAAGATACGTATTAATGATCAGCGGATTTGAAGTGATCGAGCTGCTGAAGCCCTGATTTATACTCTTGGTCCCGTCAAATCCAAGTACATAGCTTTTAAGAAAATAGATCCTTCCGCTTAAGCTCATTGACCATGTAGTGTTTTTAGTGTCAAAATTTGCAGGCAGAGAATAATCCACCCATGAATGCCTGTAAGAGGCCCCCGGAGTAATATCTATGTTTTCATTTGGATTGACCTGCATACGAAGCCCCTGGGAGAGAGACCAGGTCTTACCTATATTCTCCAGGTTATCAGAGTAGGATACATCATTGGTATAATTAACAGAGCCGTTTAAATGTAAAGTGTATTTGCGTTCTGCAAAAGGCCTGGACCATGAATAAAATCCATTTGCTGCATAATACCCGTTTGTATTCAGATACCGGGTTTCCTGGATCAGGTTAAATGTAGTATCTCCTGCACTCTCTATTACCGGCTGCCTTATTTTTACAATATTACTGGTGATCCTGTTATTGGTTATATTACCCGCAACCCCCACCATAAAGAACGTTCCTGCCGCAGGATCAAAATTATTGTACCGTAAATTCACTGTTTGATTAAAAGCCGATTTAAGGTCGGGATTTCCGACAATTGGCCTTTGCGGATTACTCAGGTCGACCACCGGCTGGATCTGGTTATAACTGGGTTCGCTGCTGCTGCCTGAATAATTGATATTTAAAGCGCGTGTTTTAGCAAAGTTATATACAAACCGGGCATTAGGGAAAAAGTTAAAGCCTTCTCTTCTCGATCTTACCCCGTTTGTTTCAGAATACCCTTTCAGCAATGAAGGCTGGGCTGATAACCCAATGGAAAAGTTATATAATTTCAGACGGTCGTACCGGTAGCTTAACCCAAACCGGTTGGTAGTAAAAGAATAATCAAATACGTTGCTTAATGAATCTACAGGTACATAACCGCCCGCACCCTCCAACTGGGTGATCCTGCTGTTATCGTAAGACGACCGGTTAAAATTGTACGAAAAATCAAGCCTGGAATAAACACCTATAGGCTCACTGTACGTTATATTCGCGGTAGTATTAAACCGTTCATTATCAGTTCTGATCAGACGGTGCGATGACGAATCGGTATACAATCCTAAATCCTCTGCAGAATAAAAACGAAAATCGTCATCCCTGTCCTGATCGTTTTTAGTGGTAGAGTTATTAAGCGATAAGCTGAATGAAAGATTTCTTCCCGGCTTAACAAAACGATGATTATAAAGGAGATCGCCGCCAACAGCCGGAGAGTGCGAATCAGAACTTGAAACAGTATTCTGATCCTGCCTTGAACGTTCCTGGATAACAGAGCTGGAATAACCGTCAGAACTAGATCCTGTATAATTCACCGAGGGAGAAACTTTCAGATAATTCAATGAATCTATTTTATATTCAAGATTAAAATTAAACCGGTGGCTGATATTGACATTATTGCTGAAACTCATTGCAGAGTCTATTACTTCAATGCCCGAACCCGAAGTTTTTGTCAGGCTGTTCTGATTAATATCAGTATTCCGGTTCTGAACGCTGTAACTGCCGTAAACACTTATTTTTGAACCAAAGTCGTTACGGTAATTAAGGCCCCCCGCTGTTGTATTGGTAATTCCGCCGCTGTTGCCGCCGCCACTGCCACCGCCTCCACGAAACCTTCCGCCTCTCTGGTTACCGCCGCCGACAAAGTCAAACAGGTTGGCATTGGTATTATTCAAATTTAGAAGAACAGCAAGCTGACGGTTATTATTCATAAACTGCCCCATGCCCGAAACCTGGTAACGGTCTTCAGTGCCGCCTCCCGCAACCATGTTAGCAATCATCCCCTTATTCTTACTGGGGCTGATGGTTATATTAAGGATCTTTTCCGGATCACCGTCTCTGATACCGCTCACATTAGCCTGGTCGCCGTAATCATCAATGATCTGGATCTTTTCAATAACGTCGGCCGGGAGGTTCTGGGTTGCCGTTTTCAGGTCACCATCAAAAAAGTCTTTTCCGTTAACACGTACCCGTGTTACACTTTTGCCCTGAGTGGTTACATTTCCATCTTTATCCACTTCAACCCCCGGAAGCTTCCTGATCACATCTTCAGCTACAGAATTTTCCCTTACCGGATAATCACTGGCCCTGTATTCAACAGTATCCTCTTTAATAGTTACCGGCATTGCCCCTGTAACCGTAACCTCGCTGAGCATGTTACTTTGGATCTTAAGAGTTATCGGATCAAGCTTTAAAGGGGTAGCTGCATCCTTAAATAAATGTCTATGATTAAAACTGCGATATCCAAGGCTTGTAATACTTAACAGAAACTGAGAAGATTTAACATTTCTGAATATAAAGTTCCCGTCTATATCTGTACGTGTAAATAATGTATCTTTAGGCGACGTTAACTTAACCGTAGCCGCAATTACGCTCGTACCTGTTGAATCTTTTACAACTCCGCTTACATCACGTCCGCCCTGCGCATACAGCAGTCCCGGCAACGTAGTAAACAAGAGTAAAATCAATAAATTTCTCATATATTGTGTTAAGTGTGTGTTTTTGTTGTTTATATGACATCAAATCAGCCTGCAAGTTTAACAGATATTATATCAACTCTGCCCGAAAGATACTTAATGCCCTAATACAGCGACTAAACGTCAAAATACAGCGATGGTTTTACTGTTGATGGCCGATATATAATAAAAGCGTTTCCCGGTAATTATCACTAACCGGAATTTCAACACCAGAAAGGAGCACACGGTTTTTTTTAAAAGCATGTAATTTCTCAAGTGAGACAATATAAGACCGGTGCACCCTCATAAACCGGTCGGAGGGAAGCTTTTCTTCCATATACCGCATACTTAAACGGGTAACCACGGGCCTTGCAGCATTAACAAGATAAATCTTGATATAATCTTTTAGTCCTTCAATATAAAGGATGTCCGGAATATTGATCCTGATCAGCGAATAATCAGCATTTACAAACA
>JAATFW010000203.1 GCA_015654985.1 Sphingobacteriales bacterium
GCCGTTTTAGACTGTCCATAGCCCAGCAAGGTTTCATATTCACGATTTTCAAAATCAGGATCGTGAAAAATAACGGGTGAGAAATGATGTCCCCAGGAAGAAACATTGACTACCCTTGCGCCTCCAGCCTTTTTTAAGGGCTTCCAAAGTCTTGCCGTAAGTTGAAAATGGCCCAGGTGATTGGTGGAAAATTGTGATTCGTTGCCGCGCTGATCCCTGCTGAGCGGCACCCACATAATACCCGCATTATTGATAAGCAAATGAAGCGGCCTGCCTGATGCACGAAATCTTTCGGCGAACGCATTGATGGATACCGGATCCATCAGATCCATTATTTCCAATTCTATATTGACTATTCCCGCTAAATTTTTCTTTGCTTTCTCAATGTCCCTTGCCGGCACGATAACGGTTGCACCTGCTGAAACAAATGTTTTGACGGTTTCTAACCCGATACCCGCATATCCGCCGGTAACAATGGCAATTTTTCCAGTAAGATCGATGCCTTTTATTACATCTTGTGAAGTCGATGCGGCGTTAAAGCCCGAACCGACCGGCTTTTGTAAAGCGCCTTGATAATTATTTTGTCCCATTTTTTATTTTCTGATTACAGGGCAAAATTAGGCTGTGTCAATACAAAAAGTTTTGTTTAAAAGACCTATTTTACTTTGCTTAAAGGGCCAATTGTTACGATTGTTACGCTTCACAGAAAAACAAAGGCTGTCAGCACAGAATAAATAAAACTATGTTTTTATGTATAACCCTCATTGCTCCTACTGTTTTGTATTATCATCTGTATACATTTAATAAAAAACATTTTCAGTTCATTCCAGGTATTGGGCTAATATAAGACAGATGTGTGTTCTCTTCAATAAAAGATAAAAAAGTATTTTATTTTGCTAATGCTATTAATAAAAGATAAATTTGTCTTCTATTAATAACCTACACAAATGGAAGAAACAGAAATCTTGAATGTCACTCTTATTGAGCCACGTCTGAAGCACCCTGCAATTTTTGATAAATTCGACTCTTTGAGCCCGGGTCAAAACTTTATTATTCTAAACGATCACGATCCCGAACCCCTTTACTATCAATTACTGGCAGAAAGAGGGAACAGCTTTTCCTGGAACTATCTTGAAAATGGTCCCGAATTCTGGAAAGTGGAAATCAGCAAAAAGGAGACTGCCGCAAACGAAGAAACTGTAGGCGAAATAGTAGCAAAAGACTACCGAAAAGCTCAGGTATTTAAAAAATTTGGTATCGACTTTTGTTGCGGCGGTAAAAAAGCGCTCGCTGATGTTTGCAGTAAAAAAGGGTTGGATATTGAAAAAGTAAATGCAGAGCTGGCGGCTGCAGAAGAACAATCAAACGGAAGCGCAACGAACTTCAGTTCATGGGACGCAGGCTTTCTCAGTGATTATATAATTAATACCCATCATCGTTATGTTCAGGAAAACGTTCCATTTTTATCCGAACTATCTCAGAAGGTGGCAAGGGTACATGGCGAAAATCATCCGGAGCTTGTAAAAATATCACTGGTATTTGCTGAAGTGGCGTCTGACCTTCATAAACATTTTGAGAAAGAAGAGGAAATTCTCTTTCCTTACATAAAAGAGCTCGTTGCTGCTCAAAAAGCAGGAACAAAATTACAGGATCCGCATTTCGGAAGTGTGGCTAATCCAATTAAAGTGATGGAAATGGAACATGAAGGCGCCGGGGAGGATTTAAGCGAAATCAGGCAGCTCTCCAACAATTACGCACTTCCTGAAGATGCATGCACCTCCTGCACAATACTGTTTAAAAAGCTGGAGGAGTTCGAAAATGATTTGCATCAGCATGTTCATCTGGAAAACAACATTCTGTTTCCAAAGGCTATAGAATTAGAAAAATCACTGCGTGATTGATTCAGTTGAAAAGATTAATTCTTTCAAAGTCTTGTGAATATGCCATCCTGGGAACTGTGATAACAAATATACCTGCCGGGAAAATGCATACATGGACAATAGCATGCTGAATTCTTTGCAACATCGGCTATCTATATAATATTTCGGGCCAATTAAGGAATTTAACCTGTTATGTTATTATTATCAAACGGCAAACTTATTCCGTAAAAACACCTTTAAAAACAGGTATATTTACTTATTCCTGTAAAGAATATTAACAGATATTTGTACCTGCATTAAAATCAAGAGCATTGATTAAAGTACTATTAGCAGAAGATCACAATATTGTGAGAAACGGCATCAGGTCTTTGCTGGAAAATACAGAAGGATTAGAAGTGATCGGCGAAGCCACCAATGGCGATGAAGTTATTCAGATGATAGCAGAAGGAAAAGAACCAGACCTTGTACTTGCAGATATTAACATGCCGGGTTTAGACGGAATTGCTTTGGCAGAAAAAATAAGAAGTCTTTCTCAAAAAACAAAAGTGCTGGTACTATCGATGCTGGAACATGAAAAATATGTTTTAAAGGCTATTAATGCCGGAGCATCGGGATACCTGCTTAAAAGTGTGGACAAAAATGAGCTGGTCTTTGCCATTCAGCATGTAGCAGCCGGGAACCAGTACATCTGCTCAGAGCTTTCATTAAAAATCCTTTTAAAACTTCCTTCATTTACGGCCCAGACAGAGGAAGAGATAAAAGCAGCAGGTACTCTCTCAAAAAGAGAAAGAGAAATACTGGTACTTATCGCTGATGGGCATACTAATTCTGAGATTGCCGATATCCTGTTTACCAGCAGACGTACAGTAGAAGGGCACCGGCAAAATCTTATAGAAAAAACAGGTGCCCGGAATACGGCCTCGTTAATAAAATTTGCCTTGAAAAATGGCATTATAAATTAGTGCTAAACTAAAGAAAGACAAGCTGTTATATTTTGAATTTCAGACGGTTTGTACCTATAACTTAACATTAATCTCCTGTTTTTTTAAATAAAAAACCTCCGTTTAAGTTTTTTTACGTGAGGAATGGTTAATTTGGATTGGTTTTAATTTTTATTCCATGCCTGACAATCATCCCGATATTTCTACCGGCCGTAAAGAAACGGTAAGGAAATCCAAAGCAAAAAAAACAAATTCCACAGCCAGACGCAGGATAAAAGAACCGTTTCCTGTAGTTGCAATGGGTGGCTCTGCCGGATCGTTCCAGGCATTTAAGAAGTTTTTCACTCATTTACCTTCTGATACCGGAATAGCTTTTATCATCATTATGCATCTTGACCCGAATCATCAGGGCCAGATTGCAGAACTTATACAAAGTTTTGTTTCTATGCCGGTAGTTGAAGCAGATGACGGAATCGCTATTGCTCCGGATATGGTATACGTTATTCCCCCAAATAAAGACATGGGGATACATAACGGAAGACTTCTCCTGCTAACCCCATACAAACCAAACGGATACCGGTTACCAATTGATTATTTCCTGCAAAGCCTTGCCGAAGATCAATGGAACAGAGCCGTTGCTATTATCTTCTCAGGAATGGGCTCCGATGGCGAAACCGGGTTGAGAATGATTAAGGAAAAACTCGGAATGGTAATGGTTGAGGATCCTGAAACAGCACAATATAACAGTATGCCCCTGAGCGCTATCGGCACCAACATGGTCGACTATGTTCTGGCCCCCGAAGAAATGCCCCTTAAACTCATCCAGTACCTCAATCATCCCGTATTGCAAGATGATGTCAGCGACCATTTTATTTCTGAGGCTAAATATGTTAACGCCATTCAGAAGGTACTTATGCTACTCCGGTCGCATACGGGGCATGATTTTACGTTATATAAAAAGAATACAATTACCAGAAGGATCGACAGAAGGATCGCCGTACATCAGTTAGCCGATTACTCTCAATATGTAAATTATCTGCGGGAGAACCCTCACGAGATTGATGTTCTCTTTAATGAACTTCTTATAGGGGTAACCAAATTCTTCAGGGACGAGGCCGCTTACAAGGCCCTGAAAGAAAAACTGCATCATGTTTTGCAGAGTAAGCGGGAAGGAGAACCTATCAGGGTGTGGATTGCGGGATGTTCAACAGGAGAAGAAGCTTACTCTATGGCTATCATTCTCATGGAATATGTCAGTTCCTTAAAGGCCTTAAAGATTCCAAAGATTCAGATATTCGCAACTGATCTCGACCTGTTTGCCATAGAACAGGCCCGTACGGGACTGTACCGCGGCAATATCATCGCCGATGTTTCTCCCGAACGGATAGAACGGTTCTTCATCAAAAAAAGCGACAGTTATCTGGTAAAAAAAGAACTCAGAGAGATGATTGTATTTGCCCAGCACAATATTATTAAAGATGCACCATTTACCCGTCTTGATCTGTTGTGCTGCAGAAATGTGATGATCTACCTGACTACCGAACTTCAGAAAAAAATCATCCCTGTTTTCCATTATTCCCTTAATTCAGGAGGTATTCTCTTTATGGGCCCTGCGGAATCTATTGGAGGTTTTACAGATATGTTTTTCCCTATTGACCCCAAATGGAAATTATTTGAGCGAAAAGAAGGAAATTCTTTGGTAGGAAAAATGATCGATTTCCCTTTTAATATCAACAGGCAGCAAACCAACATGATCCTGCCGGATGTTTCCGTTAAGACTGCCGAAAAGAAAACAGTGTGGGATGCATTCAGTAAGATCCTCCTCGAGAACTATACACCGGCGGCTGTTCTTATTAATGAAAAGGGCGATATCTTATATATAAACGGGAAAACCGGCAGATTTCTTGAATTACCCCCCGGAGAAGCGGTAATGAATATTCACAACATGGCAAAAGAGGAACTGAAGTATGCATTAAGCAACGCTGTTCACCAGTCAAAAGTTCAGAAGGGGACTATTACTATTCATGATATTAAGCTAAAAGACGAAAAACTAATCCACCTGGTAAATCTTAAAGTAAGCTTTCTTGAAGACCCCGCTTTACAGGGCCTCATCCTGATTTCCTTTGAAGATAACGGCGTACTGAAAAAAACTTCGGGAAGGAGCGGGAAAAACCAGGATTATGCAGGAGAGGCGATGGTTGAAGAGCTTGAAAAAGAGCTGATCTTTACCAAACAACAGTTACATAATACCATTGAACAAATGGAAACTTCTGTAGAAGAGCTCAAATCGACTAATGAAGAATTACAAAGCACCAATGAAGAGTTGCAAAGCACCAATGAAGAATCGCTTACCACTAAAGAGGAAATGCAGTCGCTTAATGAAGAGCTGATGACTATCAATATGCAGTATCAGGCCAAAGCGTAAGAACTCACTCAACTGAATAACGACATGAAGAACCTTCTCGACAACACAGAGATAGGTACCATATTCCTTGACAACAATCTGAATATACTGCGGTTTACCCCTCAGGTAAAAAAGCTTTTTAATGTGATCCCTTCCGATGTTGGCCGTTCTATCACCCACATTGTCTCAAATTTCGATTATCCTGATATTGAAAATGGCATCAGGAATGTAATTGAAACACTTGCGGTGAAAGAAATTGAAGTAAAAACAAAAAACGACGAGTGGTATATCCTGAGGATCATGCCTTATCGTACCCTTGATAACTTTATCAGCGGAGCAGTGCTTACTTTTAACAAAGTAACCACCTTCAAACAATTAGAAAACAGGTTAAGGGCCTTTCAGAAATATACCGCAACAGTGCTTGATTCATTTACAGAATCGGTACTTTTACTTGACACTGCATTCTGCATTATTTCTGCAAATCATAAATTCCTGCAAACTTTTCATTTAAAAGAGGGAGAAATCAGCAATATTCCTTTTTCTTCATTGACCCATAATATCTGGAAGACAAATAAGCTGGATGACCTGGTCAAAAATATTCCCAATACAAAGATCAGCAGATCAGTTCAGCATAATTTCCCGGTTGCAGGGCTAAAAAAAATCACTGTAACAGCTAAGCCGATACCTGATAAATCAACTAATCAAACATTTTTTATCCTGATTGTTATAAAAGAATAAACAATCAGCATTGGGAACAGGTAAGCACTACATATTTGGAAGAGACAGTCTGATGATATTGCGAAAGCAGGCAGAATTACTTTTATCGGATAAAAATAACAGATCTGAAGGATTAAGCCTTTCCGAAAATGAAATCAGAGAATTATTCCATGAAGTTCAGGTTCAGCAGGTTGAGCTCGACATGCAAAATGATGAGCTGAAGATTGCCAATGAAGAGCTGGAAATGCAAAGGGCCAAATTTGCAAATCTCTTTGACCTCGCTCCTGTTGGATATTTTATTCTCAATGACCTCGGTATTATTGAAGAAGTAAATACCACTGGCGTCAATTTACTTGCAGCCGGAAAGAATCAGATTTTAAACCGCAGATTCCAGATCTTTATATCACCGGCAGAAGGAGAACAGTTCTACGCCTTTTTAAGGAAAATGCTTATTAGCGGAAGCAAGCACAGATGTACGCTTAAAATGCTTACAGACCGGGGTGAGATGTTTCACGCACGTATAGAAGGCACTGCTACTACCAGCAAGGAAACCAGGCGGGCGATGTATTATCTCGCGATTATAGACATTTCAGAGCTGGTAAATACCCAGCAGCATCTTTTAACAGCTAAAGAACGCCTTGAGCTGGCCCTAAGCGCTTCGGCCACAGGCACCTGGGAGATCCTGCCCGAAACAAGAAATATTTTGCTGGACGACAGCAGTTGCAGAATAAATGGCTTAGACACTGAAGAATTTGATGGACTGTATGAAAGTTTCTTTAGGCACATTCATTCAGGAGACCGCCAGAGAGTAGAAGAAAGTTTAAATGAGGCATTACAAAATCATACAGAACTGGATATTGATTACCGGGTAATACAGAATAACAAACAAATTAAATATGTTTCGGCCCGTGGCCTTAATGTTCAGAGAGAAGATGGTTCGCGTTCTTTCATAGGCATTCTCAGTGATATTACCGATAAAAAAAAGCTGGAAAAAAAGGCCAATACCCTGAAACTAAACCAGCAAAAAAAAATCACCTCCGCTATCCTTAAAACTGAGGAGAAGGAAAGAAAACGGATAAGTGATTCTCTGCACGACGGGATAAGTCAGTTATTATATGGGATCCGTCTTCAGCTCCAGCAGTATAATAAAACAGAGCCTGTTGAAACTCTTACTACTAATATTAACCAATTGCTGGACGTTCTGATAAAAGAAACCCGGAATATCTCATTTGAACTCGCTCCTTCTATCCTGAACGACTTTGGAATTAAAGTCGCTATTGAAGAAATGGCAGCGCGTTTATCGAGCAGCACACTTAAAATAAGCACCCAAATCACAGATCTGCATCAACGTTTAAATATTGAAACAGAACTGAGCATTTTCAGGATCGTACAGGAACTTATCAATAACAGCATTAAACATGCTGATCCCAGGCATATTTCAATCGTCATAAAAGATTCAGGAAAATATGTTCTGATAAAGGTCAGCGATGACGGCTCTGGATTCGACACGGATGAAAAAAAGATTTTCTTAAAAGGATCAGGGATAGCTAATATTAAGAACCGGTTAACACTGTACCACGGAAGCTTTTCCATTCAATCAAAACCAGGGAAAGGAACGACTGTTACTATAAAAACAGAAAAAGAAGCTTCATACTGATACCTCATAAACAGGGACATGACCGGTATAAAAAAGATCATCGTAATTGGCGCTTCTGCCGGAGGACTGCAATCCATCGCAAAGCTTATTTCAAACATCCCGCAGGGGCTGCCTGCTGCTGTATTTGTTGTACTTCATGTTTCAAAGAAATCAATGGGGGATATTATCGTAAACCATTTCCAGAGAAGCACTTCGTTAAAATGCCATATTCCGGAAGACAGCGAAGAGATCAGGGAAGGATACCTATACGTTGCGCCGCCCGATTTTCATCTCTTTATTAAAGACAACTGTATACGCTTAACCAAAGGCCCTGAAGAGAACCGGTGGAGGCCATCAATTGACGTACTGTTCAGATCAGCCGCCGCATCTCATGGCTCAAATGTAACCGGAATAGTTTTGACCGGACTTCTGGACGACGGGACTTCCGGCATGTCGGCAATCAAACGCTGCGGCGGTATAACGATTGTACAGGAACCGTCTGAAGCAGATTTTCCCGACATGCCAAATAATGTTTTGAATAATGTGGATGTTGATTACCGGGTTCCGGTTAACGACATTGGTTATATCCTTGGCGATATTTTTTCAAAACCTTCTTCTCCGCCACAGGAGATCCCTGAAGACGTAAAAATTGAAGCAGATATAACAGAACGCTTATCCGTTAGTATCGATAATTTAAAGAAGCTCGGGACGCAGACTCTCTTTACCTGTCCCGATTGCGGAGGCGGTTTATGGGAAATAAAGAATGATAAAATCCACCGTTACAGATGCCATACGGGCCATGTTTATACCGAAAATATTCTGCTTGAAAAACAGGCTGAAGCCTTAAATGAATCTATCTGGGTTTCGATAAGAATGCTTGAGGAGCGGCGGAATCTCTTACTGACAATGGCCTCGCATGAGCAGGATCACGGGAATTATGACAGAGCAGAAGGAGACAGGCAAAAAGCGGAACTTATGAAGGTACATATAGAGCGTTTAAAAGCAGTGCTGCTCGCTGTGTCAACCAACAGATCTAACGCTTCTTCAGGGAAATAGATTTAGAACTTTATTCAAAGCGTTATAATTCAGGTATTTTGTTCCGCATGTTCGGGTATTTCTACCCTTTAAAGTTTTCCATAGCTTCGATAGATTTGTATAAATCTTTTATGAGCTATGAAAACATTATTGAGGCCTTATTTACTGGACTTCTTAAAAAAACAGGGATACCGGTATTTCCTGTCACGAAAAGTTCCCTATAATCCCGAAAAGTCATGTTCTGGCATTGAGCTTACACCCGTCACTCAAAGACCAGAAACGTCCATACCATTCATCGGATTTGATACGTGCTTCCAAATAAGCAAACAACCGGAGAATATTACACTGATATCCCCTGAAAAAGAAATTACAGTATTTATCAAAAATGAGGATATATGCGCTCTCAAAAAATATCTCCTGAAATTTTTTTAACCCATGGATTTATTTTCCAATCAGAATATATTTAAAAGAAATGCTCAAAAAGATCCTGATCTTTGATGATGATGAAGCTGTACTGGAAGTACTCAGGGAGGTATTGGAATACGCAAATTTTGAAGTTAAAACAGCCACCGTCTGCGATAATGTTTTTAAAGATATAGAAGACTTCAAGCCCGACCTTATCTTAATGGATTATAT
Organism: Sphingobacteriales bacterium; assembly: GCA_015654985.1. Lineage (GTDB taxonomy): Bacteria > Bacteroidota > Bacteroidia > Sphingobacteriales > Sphingobacteriaceae > Arcticibacter. The sequence continues at coordinate 9,250 of JAATFW010000203.1, forward strand.
CCTGAAAGGGATCAATGGCGGCGAGATTTGCCATCAGATAAAATCCAATTCTAAAACCTCGGCACTGCCGGTTATCCTGATCTCTGCATATCCGCGCGTACTTTTATCATTGGGTGATTATGGATCCGATACTTTTATTTCTAAACCCTTCGACCTGAGCGATCTCCTTGAAAAGATAAATTCATGCCTGATAAGCCCACAGGCCATTTAAAAGACCCTGGTTAATCAGCATTGTTAAAATACTGCATTGTATTTCAGATCTCTGATATAATAACGACTTTTGTGGCATTATATCAAAATCGTTATGTATAAAACACTTCAACCTGTTCTGCAGAAAGAATTAGCCGAAATAGAAAATGCCGGCCTTTTTAAAAACGAACGTATTATTACCTCGGCGCAGGCGGCGGAGATAAAGGTTCAGGAAGGCGGGTCTGTAATAAATTTCTGCGCCAACAATTATTTAGGCCTTTCTTCTCATCCTAAAGTTATAGAAGCGGCAAAAGCTGTTATGGACAGCCATGGCTATGGCATGTCGTCCGTCCGCTTCATTTGCGGAACTCAGGACATTCATAAAGAGCTGGAAAAGAAGCTTTCTGAATTTCTGGGAACTGAAGATACTATCCTTTATGCTGCTGCTTTTGATGCAAACGGAGGGGTATTCGAACCGTTGTTCAACGAGCAGGATGCCATTATATCCGATGAATTAAACCACGCTTCCATTATTGATGGAGTGAGGCTTTGCAAAGCACAGCGTTACCGCTATAAACATGATGATATGGCCGACCTTGAAGAGAAGCTGAAAGCATCTGCAGCTCTCAGACATAGGATCATTGTCACCGACGGCGCTTTTTCTATGGATGGCACCATTGCACAACTAGACAAGATCTGCGATCTTGCCGATCAGTATGAAGCCCTGGTAATGATTGATGAGAGCCACTGTTCAGGCTTCATCGGCAAAACAGGGAGGGGAACTCACGAGTATCATGGTGTAATGGACCGTGTCGACATCATAACCGGCACACTCGGTAAAGCTCTGGGCGGCGCGTCAGGAGGATTTACATCGGCAAAAAAAGAAATTATTGCCCTGCTAAGGCAGCGCTCCCGCCCCTATCTTTTTTCAAACACTCTTGCTCCTGCCATTACCGGCGCTTCTATTGCCGTACTTAACATGCTCAGCGAAACCACAGCCCTCAGAGACAAGCTTGAATACAATACCTCCTATTTCAGGGAGAAGATGACCGCTGCCGGCTTTGCTATCAAACCGGGGATCCATCCTATTGTCCCCGTAATGCTTTATGATGCTTCCCTTTCACAAAAATTTGCATCCAGGATGCTCGAAGAGGGTATCTATGTAACCGGCTTCTACTACCCTGTGGTACCGCAGGGGAAAGCGCGTATCAGAGTGCAGCTATCGGCCGCGCACGAACAGGAACATCTTGATAAGGCTATTGCCGCCTTCACAAAGGTGGGAAAAGAGCTGGGCGTCATTTAGAATGCAGGATGTCATATTTTTTTTAAATTTGCGCGTATATCAGCATTGCGCAGCAGAACTGCTGTAATACAATAGTAACAAGGAATTTATAAAATATTATAAATAAACCTTCAATTCCTTCTGTAACAGCAGAAGTTTATATAAAATCATTAAAGAATAATGCAGGATAAGATCAGTCAATATACCCGGGAGATCCAGGCTTTCAAACCAGCCTCAGCGGAAGAGCTCGAAACCTTCAGAATTAAATTTCTTGGCACCAAGGGACTTATAAAAGATCTTTTTGATGAATTTAAAGCAGTTTCTCCTGAAGAAAAAAGGGTACTGGGTAAAGTATTGAATGAATTTAAAAAACAGGCTGAAGAAAAATACCAGTTCCTGAAAGATCAGTTCGCATCAGATACAGGCACTCAGGCAGCAGATCTCGACTTATCATTGCCTGGCGAAGGTTTTGAAACCGGAGCCCGCCATCCCCTGTCGCTGGTACGCCGTGAAATTATAGAAATATTCAAAAAACTTGGATTTACAGTAGCCGAAGGCCCTGAGATTGAAGACGACTGGCATAACTTCTCAGCCCTTAACTTCCCCGAAGAACATCCGGCAAGAGATATGCAGGATACTTTTTTCGTTAAAAAAGATGCTGTAAACGGAGATATTGCATTGCGCACTCATACCTCTTCCGTGCAGGTAAGAATGATGGAGAACGGAAAACCTCCCTTTCGTGCCATTATGCCGGGCAGGGTTTACCGTAACGAAGCCATCTCAGCAAGAGCACATTGCTTCTTCCACCAGGTGGAAGGTTTATATGTTGACCGAAATGTTTCATTTGCCGATCTTAAGCAAACCCTGTTCTACTTCGTCCAGGAAATGTTTGGAGAAGGCACTAAAGTGCGTTTCAGGCCGTCTTACTTTCCTTTTACTGAGCCCTCTGCCGAAATGGATATTTCATGTACGATCTGCGGCGGTGCTGGCTGCCCGATGTGCAAGTATTCCGGCTGGGTAGAGATTCTCGGCTGCGGAATGGTTGATCCTAACGTACTCGAAAACTGCGGTATCGACAACGCAGAGTTTACTGGTTTCGCTTTTGGTATGGGGATAGAAAGGATTACCAATTTAAAATACCAGATAAAAGATCTGCGCCTGTTTTCCGAAAATGATGTTCGTTTCCTGAAACAGTTTCAAAGTGAGATAATATGAAATTATTCTGCGCTGCCACCTTTGTTTGCCTCCTCCTTCTGGCCTCATGCGGGAAAGAGAACTCCGGGATACCCGATGTCCCGGTGCAGTATCATATCACACTTGACGAGTTTCAGGCAAAAAACAAAGACGGTCTGTTATTTGTAAACAACTATGGGGTAGCAGGCTTAATTATTTGTAAAAGAGCTGACAATGATTTCATTACCTTTGACCGTTGCAGTACAGTGAATCCCGAAAAAAGGTGTGCGGTAATTCCGGATAATCCCAACCTTACAGCTACAGATACCTGTTCGGGAGGTAAATTCTCATTGTATGATGGCAGCCCTGTGAAAGCACCGGCAAAAACAGGGCTTAAAGTATATTATACGGTAGTAAGTGGTTTTGATATCCAGGTAATTAATTAAAATGGAAATTGACAAAATAAAGGATAGCATCGTACAGGCAGCCCAGGAGCTTTTCAGAAAGTATGGCTATCATAAAACCAGTGTCAATGAAATTGCAAAAAAAGCTAAAATAGCCAAAGCAACCATCTACAAGTACTTTGATAGCAAAGAGATCCTTCTTCATTACATTCTCATGGATTATATCAGCGCCAGTGTAGACGAAATGATCCAAAATTCGCGCGACGAGAAAGATACTGAAGCTTACCTGAGCCAGCTTATTTTTAAAACCTGCCGCTTATCCTACACCATTTGCAATGAATTTATTGGCTGGGACTTTATCCGCGAATCTGCAAACTCACAGGGCTTTCTCAAGCTGCTTTCAGACGATCTTGAAAAACTATTAATACGGTCATTCAGGGAAACCAACCTGATAAAAAATGACGAGCGGTACGCTAACAGCCTGCGCTTCCTGATTAAGGCCAGTAAAAGTATCGTTTTCTCCTATGCCTTTACTTCTGTCAGCGATGCCGATGTCAGAAAGAACTTTATAAGCTTTCAGAAAGAGATCTTACCCTATTTGATCAAAGCTGCGTTAAAATA
>JAATFW010000054.1 GCA_015654985.1 Sphingobacteriales bacterium
ACGCCAGTGGAGAATACAGGGTAATTGAGCCTCCTGTAACTGCTTAAGCTCAATCTTTACTCCCTGGGACCGAAAACCGATTTTTTCAGCAGCTTCGCTGATCCCTAAAAGGGAAACTCCTATCTTACTTAATTGAGCAAATTCCCTAAGCTTCTGTAAGGAATAGCCACGACCGTAATGCTTCGCGATCATACGAAGACAGGTTGGGCCACAGTCCATTTTGTCAAACTGCTTATAAAAAGGAAACTTTTTCAAGAGAATAAAGCAACTTAGGCTAATTAAATGAATTCAATTATTATTAATAACTTCTATTTTAACCGTAAGTTAATTACACCAAATGGGGTTACACCGTATTTTAACATCGCTTGCTCATTCGTTATGTATTCGATAGTTTCAATTTGATTCAATTCTAATCTTGAAAGAACCCTCTCCTCCTTTTCATGTGACAAAAGCGTTCCATTAATTGAAATTGGAAGTTGATACTCCAGGGGGAATTTATAGCTTTTAATAAATTCTGGTCGATTATATAAAACACTATCAATTTTATTCTGCATGTTATTGGTCTCTACCTCTGCAATAAGAATTGGCTTCTTAAGAAGAATTCCGATTAAACTAATGTCAGATTTATCTACAAGGATTCTATATCTATCAACTTTCTTAATTAAATAGTCATTTTTAACTATAATTCCATTAAAGATTCGCAAATAAGATGAGTCATTTACTTTTGACCTAAGGGGTTCTCTGGTTGCTAAATTTATTGGAGACTGTCCATGGCAAAATAAGCTTATAAATACAAATGGCATAATGTAAATCTTCCAATTATTCGGTTTAAGCGTAAAAACTCTTTTCACTGTTAAAACTTGGGCTATACCTGTCATATGATTTCTATTTATATTATAAAGTATTTACTTAAAGGTTTTAAGTAAATACTTTGCAATCAAACTAGTTTATGCGTAAGCACATGGCTGAAGCATTTCTATCCTGCATTCACTCAACATACAACCCGCTCCTATGTCCATTATTCCCCAAGCATAACCACATCCCTCCGCAGTTGTACAAAAAAATTTCTGACCAGCACAGTTATCTCCGCCATAGCCACCGCCATAGCCACCACCATAGTCACCACCCAATATTCTCCTCATCTGATCTTTAGTTAACATCTCACCGATGCCTTCAATCTTTAAATTCAATTTTTTCATTTGAACTTATTTTAATTATTTTTATGCCTCTTTTATCAGGTTACGGCTTTCCTTATCCTGTTTTCTTAAGACAGGCAACTTTATTGTTGGCCAAACAATTTTTTTGCATAACTTTTATATAAAATAACGTATGTCTTCAGGCGAATAGAGATCAGGGAGGCTGTACCCGTTAATAAAAATTGTTGGAGTTCCTTTGATTTCTGCTTTCTTGCACCAGTTTTTTTGTTCTTCCAGAACGGTATTTACGCTTATTTCAGCTTCTGCCGGATACACCTTTGCCCATTCTTCATAATTCTTCTGCTTTTGGCTATACCAGTCATCCAATGCCTTTTTAATTATATGCTGATCCTTTTGTCTGTATAATGATATCATATGGGCCTGAGCGCCAGCAGCTATAACTACAAATACTGTTAAAATGGATGCGATGGTTCTAACCAAATTAAAGCGATATATTTTCATTATGGATTTTATTTAAATCAATCATTTCTCCAAGAGAAAGAAGAATAGTAACTATAGTTATCCGAATTTTCCAATAGCCATTACATCTTCTTATTTCTGCTTAGTACTTCATGGATCATTATTTCAAGACTTCTTTGGTTCTTTTCATCAATCAGAAAACCGGAGAACATAATCTGTCCTTTTTGGTCGATAATATAATTGGCAGGAGCGGCGCGTGCCTTCAATGTTCCCTTATCATGAAGCGGATCATTGCGCAATGGAACAAAGCTATAACCTGTTGATTTCATAAAAGGTATTACGTAATCATCCTGTTTATTTTCTAAGTTAATACCCAGATATGCCACCTCTTCCGAATGCTTTTTCAATGCTGATTCGAGAAAAGGAAATTCTCTCCGGCATGGACCGCATCCCGGGAACCAGTATGTTAACAGCACTACTTTTCCCTTGTAATCAGCCAGTGAAGTTTTTTGTCCGGTTAAATAGTTGTCAAGGTTAAAGTCGGTAGCCGGCTTAGAAAGAGAATCCCTCACTTTCCACACACCTTTACAGATCTGTGCAGAGTCATAATGCAATTTTACCGCGTATCCCTTCATCACAGCATACAATTTATCCGAAGGCATTTTGCTGTAATAAAGCAGCAGGCTGTCATAGGCGGCCTTTGTATTTTTATTCGCATCCTCAACTGCAGCCTTTAACAACAGCAAACTTTCTTCTGCATCAATGTGCTCTGCCTTAAACGGACTTAATAAGTTTATCTCATTAACTATTTTTTTGGCCTCTGTATGGTTATTTTCCCGAAGCATCGTCTGAACGCTTACAAAACCTTTAGAAACTTTTTCTTTATCAATCCATTGCCATTTAGGCAACTTTCGATCATTCAGCATTCTTAATGAAAGCTCATACGCTCTTTGTGGTTCCTGGTCCAGTAGATAATGAAAATATCTGGACATTCCATTTTCAACAGGTTCAGCATTTTGCTTCGAATAACTTGTATATAATTGCTCATAATATTCCTCCTTCTCGAGCGGATTACTGGCGTTATCTGCAAGATTCACTAATGCTCTGGCAGCAGCGTAGGTAACGGGGAATTTTAAAACCACCTGATGAAGTAACGAATCATGTTTACTATTGCTTATTCCTTCAAATGAAGCAGCATAATAAAAAGCATAATCAGAATTATCCGGATCTGCTTTTATTGCTTTAATAAGATACTCCCGGGAAACGGAATCATTTCCCCAACGAAGAGCATCAATAGACAAAAGCCACCATATATCTCCCCTGAGAGAGTCAATTTTCGCAGCTTTAAGCAGCCAGTCTTTTCCTTTAGAGGACTCCAGACGAGCATAATATTGGCCAATTGAAAGGGGCAATTCTACTACCTCATGATATTTTTGTTCCCAAATGGCATATTGCCTGTCAAGCTCCGGATCTCCAACTTTAAATGCATATATAAATTCGTTATAGGCGGATAAATTTTGCGGTGTTGCTTCAACTGCCCGCCGTAATTTTTCAATTTTCAATAACTCCTCCGGCTTTTTTATGTATTTCTTTGCCTGCGCTTCGACATCTTTTGTCAAAAAAAACAAGGGGAAAAAAAAGCATGTTGTCGCTATAAGAATTTTTTTCATTTTAGAATAATTTCAAAAGTTCTTAAATACAGATCCAATGATTGAGAAGAAAACTAGGTGCGCAATTGGGACTTTCTACCAAAATAGCAATTTAAGTTACAATATGATTTTCATAAATCAGGATATCTTCCATAGTTCCTGAAATTATCTCAAGAGCTCTTTTTTATTTATTCTTAAATCAGCATCTTTCCAATGCTTTCAGGTTATAGCTCTCATATAAATTAAAAATGTCTCCCGCAGCGGGAGACATTTTTTTAACTACGGTGCCGTCGTACATACATAAAATGTAGTTCCATCAGGACAATATGCAGTGTTGCAGTAAGGGTAACCGTTCGTATTATCGCAATCGGAATTTGAAACACATTCTGTTTTACATAAATCACCATAGCCTCCTCCTCCTCCATAATCCCCACCCAGCACCCTTTTCATTTGATCTTTAGTCAGCATCTCTCCGATACCCTCTAACTTTAAATTCAATTTTTTCATTTGAACTTATTTTAATTACTTTTATGCCTCTTTTATCGGGTTACGGCTTTCCCTATCCTGTTTTCTTAAGACAGGCATCTTCATTGTTGGCCAAACAATTTTTTTGCATATACTTTATATAAAGTAACGTACGTCTTCCGGCGAATAGAGATCAGGGAGGCTGTACCCGTTAATAAAAATTGTCGGGGTTCCTTTGATCTCTGCTTTTTTGCACCAGTCTTTTTGTTCTTCCAGAACGGGATCCGCGCTTATTCCAGCTTCTGCCGGATACACCTTTGCCCATTCTTCATAATTTTTCTGCTTTTGGCTATACCAGTCATCCAATGCCTTTTTTGTTATATGCAAATCCTTCTGTTTGTATAATGCTACCATATGTGCTGCAACCTTTGTCCTGCTGTCCTTTTCTTTATTGGCAGTACTAAATATTACCTGTAGCTTTACATCGTCTCTGCCCGAAAAACACTCGTCCAAAACCATATGAGCCCGCGAGCAGGGTTGACAATAGGGATTAGACACTACAGTAATAACCTGTTCTGCATCAGGGTTACCCAGGATAATAGAATTTCCGGCATCTGGCATTTCCTGACGGGGTTGCTCGGAGAGAAGTTTTCTGAACAACTCGTCATTATATTTAAATCCTTTCAACTGACGTTTTATTGATTGTATCTGCTGTGACTTCAAAAGCCAGGGCTTGACAAGCGACCACGATAAAACTGGCAAAGAAAAGCTTATTAGCAGAGCGACTACTATTGAAAATGAGAAAAAGGTGCTACCTGAATACAGATAAGGAAATAACGTTATGAATTCCAGCCACAGCAACGTTTGTACGGTACAACACAGCGGGCACCACTGTTTCGCGATACGAAACTGGTACCAGAATGAATATGCAGTATAAGGAAGACAGCATAGGTTAATAACAGCAAGAGAAGGCAGTACTTCAATTCCAGCAAAAAGCATTACCAGTAGACTTCCTGTAAAATAAAAAAATCCTACTTCAGACCAGCTTAGAAAACTGGTTACTTTTGCTGCTTTAGAAGAAAGGATGCTGTTACAGTTTCTCCCGTTTCCACCTGTACATAAACGCCGGATGAAAGGGTTATTGGAATCGACACTATGAATAAGTAAAAACACTGACGTAATCACTCCTGAAACTTTCAAAAACATCAGAATAATGTTTCGCCATGAAGGTACTGAAACGCTGAAGGTCTGTATCCAGGCCGTCAGCAGGAAAATAATAATTATACCTGAAACAACAAAAGGGATACGCATCTCTGAAAGAATTTCATCCTGTCTCCTTTTTTTGTAATCTTTCTCGCCTGAATCATCAGCGGCTTCAGCTATCAGAACATTCCCGGTAAACGACTTTTCAAATTCCTCTTTATCAAGCTGATGCTTTTTCAAATGCTCATTGGATACTGTTACGGAGTTTTCTGTTAGCTTTTCTATAAGTGCAAATTCGCCCCCGCGAGAGGATAAATGAGCGATAAAGGGAACGGGCAGCTTATGAAGATCCGTACTATTTAAATTATAAGCAACATTGGCAACATGCCAGTGGCTCAATGTGTCGCTGATAGCCAGTAAGCTATGGTCATTAGGGTGTTTTTCAAGTTCTTCCAGAATACTTGTTTTAGAGATCTGTATCTTAAGATACTTTAATAAGAATTGAATCACAGATAAGGAATTCATTTTCATATTGCCATCGGTTTTTCTAATAATGATAAAATTATTTGATGTGAATAAATAGCATGGTGGTACTGAAAATAACAGATATAAAGACACAAAACCGCTATATTCAAGTGTATTGAATAAATAATAAAAATTACCAATGCGAGACAACCCATAAGATAAAGCTTTACATTAACAGGTCAATTTCAATTAATAGCGGTCAGCTTGAAAAAAAGCACACATCATTCGCCTACGGGGCCGGCTGTTTTATAATTGATAGTGGTAAAAGTACTAATACATTTCACCAATTTGCAAGTAAAAAATAAATTATTTTACCACAACAATCTGTCAAACAATTAATTACAAATAAAACAAAACGCTTCATTAACAACTGAAAAATATGTTAAAACCTGCTTATACTATCAGAAAAGCTATCATCTTTTCAACTTACTATCTTTATCTGATACGCTTTGTTCTCAACGGAAAAATAATTATTTTTTTTCGTCTTTTAGCCGGATTAGCCAGACAGCAAAAGCTTCTTTGAATTTTGGGCGAACTGCCAAAGTGAATGTACATAAAGTTCACAAGAGGTAGAAATTGCGCAATAGCCATAACCTCCACCATAATTCCCCCCGGGCACACGTTTCATCTGATCTTTAGTTAGCATTTCTCCAAACCTTTCATTGTCCAATCTTCTCCTTCAATATCCCCGCCAGACGTTTAGGAGTAATATCGATCGCCAGGATCCGGCCATCCTTATCCAGTAAATAATTTGACGGAATAGACCTGATGCTAAACCTGATGCTGTTTTCACTTTCGTCCAGGGAGATGAGGTCGGAGATCTGCTGCCAGGAAATTTTGTCCTGAACGATAGCTTTCTTCCATGCCTCCCTGGAAGTGTCAAACGAAACCCCTATGATCTCCAGCCCCTTTTCCTTGTAACGGTTGTATAAACTTATCCAATCCGGATTATATTCCCTGCAAGGACCACACCAGGAGGCCCAGAAACTCAACGAGGGTAAAACTGGTGCCGTACTTCAGCCGTATTGGGTTCCCATCCGGGTTTTCACCGGTTATCTTTGGGGCGGTGTTGCCCACTGCGAGTTCTTTTAAAGCGTTAAGCCTTTTTGCTGCCTGCTGACGGTAGTAGTTGCCATCAAGCTTCCTGTCTAACCGTTTCATGATATTTGAGTAAAACGGCTTTCGCTGGAACAGGTCTGAAACATTCGAGATCAGATAGAGGGTAATGGCTGAATGCAAATGGGTAACCATGAACTCGTCGTACTCATGTCTTAAAAGTGGCACAAAGTAATTTTTCTCTACGGTCCGCAATTCTTCCGCGAGCAGGTTATACTCTGTATCATTGCCCCTGTTCAAGGCGATATCCATAGCTTTGCCAAGGCTATCCTTTCTGTTTCTAAGTAATTTAACCATCTTATCTACATTGTTTTCCAGCTCCATCAAATCACGGGCAAACGTTGAACTTGTGTGTATACGAAGAGGTAGTATACCGGTATCGCGAGATGTTGCATTAGCTACAACCTTTACATCCTTTTGGGGGCTTGTTATCTCGTACCTGTAGTTTGCCTGGAGATAAATCCTGATGTAACTGTCCAAAGAATCGGGATCACTTGCCCCATTGTTATAGACCCTTTTATTCTTATTTGGCCAAAAAATAATCAGGGAATAGATCCGTTCCGGAACTCCCCTTTTTTCAATATAAAACTTTTGTTTTGACACTTTACTCTCTGCTAATATCTTCCTGTTAAATATTATCCTGACTATTGCGCCATCAGGCACAGCAACCTGACCAGTTATTACAACAGGAGGTTTAGTACAGGAACCGTAACCCAGGAGGACTGTGATAACCAAAAAGAATATTGATCTTTTTAACATAATTAAAAAAGTTAATCGTTGGATAAAAGCTGCCCTTTAAGAAAAGGGCATCAACGGAGAAATGATCATATTATATTGATAATTCTTTTGCTTCATTGACTATTGATTAATTTCCTTTTGAATTTGCTGTGATAATATTTTCCGAATGTTTTGTACAAGGCCCCTAAATTTTGTTCACCACATTATTTGCTGGTTTTTAAGCTCTGCAATAATTTCAGGATTTTTAATATCAGCAATGAACTTTTTCATATCATTCCAATGGGATTTCCTCAGCATGCTTTTATAATCCGATATAAGAAAGTAAAGAAAATATTCTCTCACAAACGGGTTAGGATAATTTCTGACAAACGAGAATAGCTTTTCGAAGTTGTCTTCTGTATTTAATGGTTTGAACCTTATCTTGGTTAAATGCCCAAAATAAAGCCTGAATGAGTTCTCCATTTCTGCTGAATAACAGCTATCTGATGGGATAAAATCTATTGAAGAAAACAGTGAGTCGACCTTCTTTGAAAAACCTGTTAATTGATTGCTGGAATTTTGGGCAAGCATATCCTCATAATAACGCACACCAAAAAAGAAAATGCCCCACCGACTTCTGTTCAGATAATCTATCAGTTTTTGGTCATAGTTTTTTTTACTCAACAGCGAATCAAGATATTTGTCACTCAATTTTTTATTCTTAATAATGTCGTTGAAATATCCGCGCATATTGTTTCTGTATTTATCTGACTTGAAGTCAGGATAGAAGTCGTCTATCGTCCTCTTTTTTACAGGATCCGAAAACGTTGTATAATTACTGAATGTATAGTTTTCTGCATTCTTGCCTTCTGCTATTAAGGTATCACGAAAAGTGTCATAGGTATATACAATAAGCCTGTAAGTGAGTTTAATATCGTCGTAGGGCGTTATCAGCATAGGACGGCCATGGATATAAATCATTCCCGGTTTATCGGGAAGATAATTTAAAACATAATGCTGATCGTCAATTTTCGCCAGATCATAAACAGGTTGTTTTCTAAAAAACGAACGTCTTTCAATATTAAGCTTATTTGTGTTTTCCAGCGTAATAAAGATTGTAGTTTTCTTCTGGTCCTGCTGGGTTGAGCTAATTGTTATAGCAGCTAACGCCGAAATGAGTAAAGCGAGAAATAATTTCATGGATTTAGAAATATGATCAATAATAATTTATAATAACCAATGTCTTAGAAAAAAAAAGAATTTTTGTGGCTATTTATTCCGGATAAATGACGTTTGAAAATCCGGCAGACTGAGATTGTTTGCCGGATTTTCTTTTTTCTTTAAGTCTGTTAGCTAACACCAAAAATCTCCTGTACTATCATTTTGACACAAATTATGCAATCCGGAAACTTGCCCGGACGGGTATTGGTTGCAATTTCCCTCGAAGACATAGTTTACTCCGTCTCTGACTCCTATGCAATAGATCTGTCCGCCCACTGGTTGACAATATTGGGGACAAGGGTTGCCATTATCTCCTCCTGGTGTTCCGCTAATCCCATAGTCTCCATATCCGCCTCCTAATATCCTTTTCATTTGATCTTTAGACAGCATTTCTCCAATGCCTTCCAGTTTTAAATTCAGTTTTTTCATTTTGAAACTGTTTTTGTTTGTTTTGCGCCTCATTTAGTTGGGTTACGGCTTTCCCTATCCTGTTTTCTGAAGACAGGCATCTTCATTGTTGGCCAAACAATTTCTTGCACATATTTTTATATAAAAGATCTTCAAAATTTAAGCTATGGTCATTCGGATGTCTTTCAAGTTCTTCCAGAATGCTTGCTTTAGTAACCCGTACTTTGAGATAATCTAATAAAAAGTGGATAACTGATAAGGAATTCGTTTTCATATTGCCGTTGTTTTTTTTGATAATGATAAAATTCTTTGTGAATATATAACATGGTGGTTTTGAAAATAGCAGATACAAAGACGCAATGCTGCTATATTCAAGTGTATTGAATGAATAGTAAAAATTACCCAATGCGAGATAACCCATAAGATAAAGCTTTACATTAACAGGTCAATTTCAATTAGTAGCGGTCAGCTTTAAAAAAAGCACACATCATTCGCCTACGGGCCGGCTGTTTTATAATTGATGGAGGTAAAAGTACTAATACATTTCAGCAATCTGCAAGTAAAAAATAAATTATTTTTTACTCAATACATTGATGAACAATTGATTACAAAAAAACAAAACACTTTATTAACAACTGAAAAACATGATGGAACCTGCTTAAAGTATCAGGAAGGCCATTATCTTTTCAACTCACTATATTTATCTGATACGCTTTGTTCTCAACAAAAAGAAGGTCATTATTTAATAAGAATTGATAGATGAAAAAGTTCCTCATTAATTTGTTGAGTACCCGGGCGGCAGGTAATTCATATTATTAGCAGAGACCACGATTGGAATAGAGATTTTCCGGACAGAAGTTTCCGCAGGCCTGGACTTGTTCACTTGAAATTATTCGTCATCCTGAGAATTATCTGATAAAGATTTAAGTGTTAAGTGTATCAAGTAATAAATAGGGGGCAACGACTTGGTACCCATATTTAATTGATTTACAATCATTTCGTCAAATGGCATACAAACAGTATACTGAAAGGTTCTTATCTTATCAAACCTTGATAAAACCCTGTTATAACACTTCTTTAACGGCCATAATTTCATAGGGCTGTTATCCTCTTTTACACTTTGAATAACTTC
>JAATFW010000137.1 GCA_015654985.1 Sphingobacteriales bacterium
GTCAGGCACATCCAGCCGGTATTCCTGAATTCCCACCTGTTGGGTTTGGTAAAGCGGATCATCCGGAGTTCCGATGATATTCCTGTCGCTGCCGTAACTGTCCTTATTGCCGTTCTTCAACCTGAAAGGCTTTCCTCCAACTGAACCCCAGCTTCCTTTTTTATAAGGCTGATCAGGAATCCATACTTCGTGCTTTGCCTTGTCAACAAAATAACGCCGGGACCCAAGGAGCACATTCAGACAGGTAAACGGAGTTGCACTGCTTTGAAGATCATCCGGAATTAATGTAAATTCCATCTCCGCAATGTCTTTCTGACCCGCATCCGGTAAAGAAACTGCTTCCAGCATATTAGTACCATTTATAAAAGGCACTGTCCATTCACAGATATGATCCTTAGCATTTTGAACTCCGAGATCTTTCCCGTTAATGATCAGCTTAGCCGACTGTAAATTAGTATATACCTGTACCATCTGAAGGCAAACGTTCCCTCCATCTTTCGCAATTCCGGCACGCTGGTCCCATACGCCCGAAGCGATCTTTATAAAGGGTTTTTTGAGCAGGGACGCCTGGTAAAAATAATAGATATCTTTCGGACTGCGGTCCCAGTTCAGCAAACCTTTATTATTGATGTGAGGCATCGTCTCTTCCCTTTGCTCAGAATTAAAGTCGGCAAGGTTCCAGGCGGCAGCACCGGCCACAAAAGGCCTTTTCAATATTTCGTTCAGGTAGACCTCGTGATAAAACGCCGCATACTCCACTGTTTTGTCAAAACGAACGGGATTGAATGTCCTCAGCCGAGGATCCGCATCAGCACCATATTCGGTAATCAGCATCGGTTTATCAGGATTCTCCTTGTGGAAACGGTCAAGAAACTCGCCAAAACCCTCAATTTTATCGCTGTACCAGCCCTGGTAAAGGTTCCACCCTATTACCATGGGAATAGAAGCAAGCCCTATCTTTTTATAATTATCATAAGCCCCATGATTGGATATAAAAGTATACCTTGAAGGATCTTCTTTGCGTGTCAAATCCTCGAGGCTCTGCGTCAGGCGGGTGATACTGGCAAAATACTCCTGCTGCCTGGTTTTATCATTGTCAAATTTAGGTTTCAGCAAAACCTCGTTCATATATGCCCATAAGATTACCGAAGGGTGATTAAAATTCTGACGGATCATCTCCTTCTGCATCTCCCGGCAATTCTTATAAAACTCTTCCGACTCAGTAATGGCGTTCACTATCGGAATTTCTACAGAAGCAAGAATGCCAAGCTTGTCGCACATTTCCAGGATCACCGGATCCTGGGGATAATGGGCAATCCTCAAAAAGTTACCGCCCATTTGCTTCAGGAGCTTCATATCCCTGATATGCAGCTCATCAGGGAGAGCATTTCCCAGATTTTCATAATCCTGGTGCCGGCTGGTCCCGATCAGCTTACACGGTTTCCCGTTCAGAAAAAAACCTTTGTCGGGATCAAACTTAAACCAGCGGAAACCCAACGGATTAACCACTTCATCAATAACCTGCTTATCCCTGGCATCATAGATCCTGCTCACCACCTTATATAAATAAGGATCGTCCGGCGACCATAAATGAGGGTTATCGACAGACTTTATCTGCTGGGTTATTTCAGTTCTTTCGTTACTTTTCAGATTAACCGCAGAACTTGCTTCAGCTACAGAATTACCCGCAGCATCCTTTACAAAGGTCTTTATAATAACCTTGCGGCTTGCAGCAGAATTATTATACAAGCCCGACCGGATAATTACCGATGCATTTTTTTCTGTAACAAGAGGAGTATTGACATACACGCCATTTGAAGCATAATCTGTGAGATCAAAGGAGACCTGACCTGTAGCAATAAGATATAAATTACGATATACCCCTCCAAAAAAAGTAAAATCAGCCGATAACGGGGGAATATTATCATTATGGCTGTTATCAACCTTAATTACAATTTCATTTGCCGGTTCTTTATCATCAAATCTGAGATACTCACTTACCGGAATACAGAACCGCGTATACCCTCCTGTATGTACCCCTGCCTTCTTTCCGTTTATATAAACCTCAACCTGCTGATTAGCCCCATTAAAATAGAGAGACAATTTCCTGTTCTTTAATTGAGGATCCAGTTTAATGGTCTTTTTATACCACCCAATACCACGATAATAGCCCGGCTTATCATCCATCACATCCTTTGTGTTCCATGTATGAGGTAATGATACAGTTTCCCATTTGAGTTCGCCACTCAGATCAGGTAAATATTTCTTTTCCGGGTCAGTTGTAAATTTCCAGTTTTCGTTCAGGCTTATTACCGTTCTGCCTTCTGATTTATTAATATCCCTGGCATAAGAATGTCCAGCGGTATTCAGTATTAAACAAAGAAAAAGGAATTTAATATAAGTGTGGGGCAGGGAACGGAAACTGGTCTTCATTTAATAATTAATGTTTGTGCTGTTAATAAATAAAAACTGCTATTTATTAACTATTTGAAATTCTATACAAACCAAACAAAAACCGGGATAGACCCGGTTTTTGTTAATACTCGGAACAATTATTAACAAATTATAATTACCAAGCAAATGAGATTCTGGAGCCTCTATTACTCTGTTATCTTATCAAGAGGTGCTACATTATCTTCATATCCTGAGTATCCCTTATTCTGGTTAATACGACCACTTGTATTAAACCTTTGAGCACTCGCAGGAATTGGCCATAACACATGGTATGGAGCGATCCTGAACTTAACTCCCTGAAGAGTGGGTACCTCATTCCTGTAAAAATCATTTTTTTCAATAATTCTGTCATAGAAGAAATTGTCGTCAGAGAAATTAGCAAGGTTATACGTTTTACCGTTATATGCCTGCTTTCCTGTCATAGCAAAAATGTAAGCAATACGGGTAAGTTCGGTTTTACGGGGTTCTTCCCAGTACAACTCCCTGGCCCTTTCATCAAGTATTGTTCCTATATTGATTTTACTGGCATCTGTAAATAATTCGGCATGGGCACGGCCTCTGACAACATTCAAATCGGCCATTGCGAGCGCAAGGTCTCCTTTCCAATAGTAAGCCTCTGCACGTAACAAGTAGGTTTCTGCTAACCTAAATACATACCAGTCGGTATTCGTACCACGTGGTGGAGTCCAGTATGGATCGTTCGCCAGTGCATTAGTAGAGTTGATGAACACTTTGTAGTGAGGCCAGCCGAACCAATGGCGAATAGTATCTAAAGCCCCGTTCAGAAAACGCGCACTTACGTTACTACTGTTATATTCCTGCAATGGCTGACCATATAAGGCTCTGTCGTCTGCATTATTCGACGATTTGAGGGCTGGATTATTATAAACAAGATCAGTCATATCCATCCACATTCCCTTGGCATGCCTGTAATCGGTATTGTCTGTCCATATATATTTAGTACTGTATGGAGTTCCCCGGTATCTTCCAATACCACGACCGTACATTCTGGTAAGCGGTATTTCTGCCGTTGCCGCATCCGTCATAGCAGTTGCGCCTGATGGTGTTTTAACGTTGGCAAAATGCCATGCAGGTACGCAGTTTCTCATCAACTGTGAACCATTAGCTGTAAAACCCTGTAACGACTCCCTGTCAATAACGAGAAACAAAGTTTCTTTATTGGCAGAGATCGCCTTGTTGTCCATCCTGTGCAAATCCCATACAACGTTCTTCGATGCATCACCTGCTGTACTGCCAAAACGAGTGGTCATCATTGCATATTTGCCGCTATTGATCACATCACTTGCAGATTTAATCGCATCATCAAACTTTCCCAGAGCAAGATTAACCTTTGTAAGCAAGTGGCCTACGGCGCCTTTGGTTACTTCACCTCTGTTTACATCATCGGTAACCCATGTCTGAGCAAATTCCAGATCCTCTTTCATCTTCTGAAGGATGACCTCTCTTTTAGTGGAGTAAAAATCAGTTTTAGGAGCATCCAAATCTGAAAGCAGGAGAGGTACGTCCCCAAACTGGTGTACTAACCGGTAATAATGATAAGCCCTGAAGAAATATGCAGAGCCCAGAATAGCATTTTTTTCAGCCTCTGAACCGTAAGTAGGCTTGTCAATATTTGTAATGATCGTATTCGCATAGCGAAGTCCCCTGTATTCCTGTTCCCAATACCATCCTACCTTAGTAAAATCATCACTATTAAGATTGGCGTCTGGAGTTATACGGGTAATAAGATCCTGCGCTGGGGTGCTTTTGTCTGTGGTGCCCTCTACTGCAACATCCGAAAATATTGATTCTGTGAGCATAGGCGCCGCATCTCCAAAAAATTCCTGACGTACATTCTTGGCACATGCATTAAGGGCGCCTTTCATTGCCACAACACTATTCAACGAAGACTCCGGAGAATAGGCCGAGAGTTGTTCTGAATCCAGAAACTCCTTATTGCATCCACCTGCCCCAAGCAGTAAAGCGGATGTGATAAGTAACGTGATTTTTTTATTTAAACTGTTCATTTCCTTTAAATATTATAATGAAACATTAAGTCCTAACGTATAATATCTTGGTGTCGGACCATCATTCTGTGGATCCCAATAGTTCCAGGTAGGAGCATAAAGCGCGGCGTTATTTACATTCATATAAATTTTCGCGTTTTTTACTTTGATCTTATCTATAAGACCCTGAGGAACTGTATAGGCAAGGGCAATAGTATTCAACCTTATAAATGAATTATCCCGATAAACGTTAAAACTTGTACCGCTCGTTCCTGAGTTTAGCCTGGCATAATCATTTATTGGATTTTCGGCAGTCCAGTAAGGCTGGATGTAAGAGCTCATTCTTGCAAAACCCACACTACCCGGTTGATTTTTAGCCTGGTTGTATTGTTTCTTCTGGCCCCAGTTTGATAACAATTGGAAAGAGAAATCAAAATTTTTGAAAATATTGAATTCATTCCTTAAAGCCCAGGTAAAACGCGGGGACTTATACCCTAAGAACTGCTTGTCATTATCGTCGTAGACATAATTCCCATCAACATCCTGAAGTTTGAAATCCCCGGGTTTAATACTTCCCTTAGTAAATTTTGCAGCTTCGTCCATCTCATTCTCCTGCCATACGCCCAATACTTTGTAATCCCAGATCACGTCAATGTCCCGGCCAATAAACCATCCGTTGCCGGGATCGTCATTTGGTGTAGCTAGTCGGTTGATTTTATTCCTGTTAAGGAATAAATTGAGATCGGTATTCCACTTTATCTTACCACTGTTGATATTCCTGGAATTTAAATTAAGCTCAAACCCTTTATTACTTACTTCTGCAAGATTAGAATATACATTAGCATATCCTGTAACATTTGTAAGCGTTTGCCTTACCAGCAGGTCATTAGTTTTCTTTGTATAAAAATCAACCGATCCACCTATTCTGTCATGCAAAACTGAGAAGTCCAGACCTGCATTGAAAGAAGCAGTTTGTTCCCATTTCAGATTCGCATTACTCAATCTGTTATTAATATTTACAGTATTCACTTCAGAAGCGGCACCACTGCCGTTTACTGTCTGATATTTACCAATATCTAATTGCGTCAAAGCAGCATATGGATCAACTGTTCCGTTATCCGGGTTACGAAGATCTCTGTTTCCGTTAATCCCGTACGATAAACGCAGCTTTCCATAATTTAACCAGTCAAAGGATTTCATGAATGACTCTTCTGTAAAAGTCCAGGCTACGGCCGCAGCAGGAAAAGTCGCTGTTTTTGAATTTACTCCAAAAACAGAGTACCCGTCCTGACGTACCGAAAGTGTTAGGTTATAACGTTGTAAGAGGCTATAGTTAACCCGGGCCATCAAAGCATCCCCTGTATAAACCTTATCCTCACTATTAACTGTAGCTTTGGTACCACTGGCAACATTATGATAGCCTAATAAATCCGACGGAACAAATCCTTCGTTACCCGCCTGAGTCCACCAGGTCTGATATTTTTCTGCGTTAGCAAGGAGGGTTACGTCCACAGTATGTATTTTAGCAAACGTCTTGTTCCATTTTAACAAATTATCTATCTGCCAGTTATATCTTGTTTCATTTGCACGTGTAACTGATCCTCCGGGTGTTGTGACATTTGGGTTCCTTGATGATTTATACTCAAAGGTCCGGTACATGTCAATGCCTGGACTAAAGTTGAATTGATAAGTGATTCCGAAAGGCAGCTTGGCCTTGGCAAATAAGCTACCGAATAAGGTATTCTGCCTGTTTAGCGCATCATTATAAGTCATATCAAGGAACGGATTTCTTGCATTTAGACCGTTGTCATCCGTTGGTATCCTTCTTAATGTCCCATCGGCATTATACATGTCACCGTAAGGTGAAAGATTGACCAACTGATTCCAAGCAGCCTCAATCGCCCCCTCATCACGGTCAGCATACTGAAGGTTCATTCCCACTGTTAAAAATTTTGCAGCCTGTCCTTCCAGATTTACACGCGCCCTGAAAGTGCTGAATTCTCCGCCTTCAATCAAGTTCTCATTTTTCTGGTACCCAAGCGACATATAATAACTAACCTCATTCTTTTTACCACCCATACTTAAGGTGTGGTCTTGACGCATACCGGTTCTGAAAATCCTGTCATACCAATTTTCGGTTTTACCTGCATAATAATTAGCTTTTTCATTTGCAAGAAGTCCAAGTCTGTCTAACCATATATCAGTAGGGTCACCCGCCTTCCCGTTAAGCCACTGCTCCATGGTTACTCCTGCTGGTAGATCATTGGGATTATTGTATAAATAAGAAGGAGTAGATGCACCGCTTCTCATTACATCCGCTCTCCAGTTTAAAAAACCGGGTCCATCATACACACGTTGATTTTTCGCCAGGGCAGCAAGTCCAAAATTCGTGTTGATTGTAATAGTCGGAGTCTCTCCCCTTCCTTTTTTGGTAGTAATAGCGACTACTCCTGTGGCTGCTTTTGCACCAAACACAGCCAAAGAGCTAGCGTCCTTTAATACATCGACAGCTTCAATATCGTTAGGATTGATATCCGAAAGCTGCCCGTTATAGATTACGCCATCCAGTACAATAAGAGGGGCTGTCCCGGCACTTAATGTAGTTTTACCACGTACTAAAAGATCACCTCCTCCTTTAGCGGAAGTGTTAAGGCTGACACTCAACCCGGCAATATTTCCTTTTAGGATATCGGCTACACTCTGAGGATTTTCATTTTCAAGGCGTGTTGCTCTCACGCTCGATACTGCTCCGGTAACGTCCTTCTTGGTAGCGGTACCGTATCCAATTACTACCACTTCATCTAATTGCCGGGCATCATCAGACAGGGTAACATTAATTTCAGTTCGTGTGCCAGCTTTCTGCTCCTGCTCAACAAAACCAATGCTCGTAAAAACCAATGTGGAATTTGGAGCAGCAGAAATACGATAATCTCCATCCATTCCCGTGGAGACTCCTTTGTTTGTTCCTTTAATTTTTACCGATACTCCCGGTAAAGGAACTCCCTGTTTATCTTTAACGACACCTTTAATGATATGCTCCTGTGCAAAGGAAAACATACCCCAGGTTAACAGGAATACAAGAAGAAATGTAATTTTTCTTTTCATAATCTTAATAGGTTATAAATAATAATGACGGAATAAAACCGGTTTATAAATTCCGCATCAAATATAGAGCATAACTTAGAAAAAAAACAAAAAACTAAAGTCATAAAATGCTGACAAATAAGTACTTATGCAAAAAATGATACGCTTAAACAACAATCGTTATACACCCTAAGCATCTGATTTAAAAGCCTTACAAACGACTTCCATTATCCATCTCAATACGTTTCGCTCACACGAAAAAAAAAGCTGATTGGCTGTCTAACTTGATTAAGATCATTTTTTACCGGGCATCATTGCTTAAAAAAGCCTTCTTGCAGGCATACTTTGAAGGTATTAAATTTTAATCTCTGGAATCCTGTTGATATATTTGAGTTGCAGGTGATCATTGAACTCCGTTGGAATCTCTTAAGCAGACACTGCCTGTTGA
>JAATFW010000102.1 GCA_015654985.1 Sphingobacteriales bacterium
AGGGATTTACAGCGGTTAATCTGGGTTTTGCCCCGCTGGCCGGTCTGGATGAAGCCAAAACTTTTCCTGAAAAGTCTATGAAATTTGCCTATGAAAAGATCCGTGCTTTTTCTCATTACAAGGGATTGAGGGAATATAAAGAAAAGTTTGAGCCGGAATGGCATAATAAATACCTGGTATATAATCATGACTATGATTTGCTTCAGGTACCGTCGGTACTGAATAATGTGATTAAGCCATAAATACCGGCAGCATTTACGGAATTTTAAAAACAGAACAGTGTGATTATGGATCACTCATTTTCACGGGAAAATAAGTGATATTGCCTATAAATGCTGTTAAAAGACATTAACTGTTAGAAGATATTAATTTACAATAATTGTTTGGATGAAAAGGGTTTGCGCCGTTGTTATTTTAATTACTGTATTTCTGATTACAAACTGTATGGCTTCTGATGGCCTTCCAATAAAGCTGATCCCTTCTAAAGCGTCCGGCAACCGGCCTCTTGTTTTTATGATTTCGGGTGACGGCGGATGGAATAGCTTTATTCAGTCTGTATCAGAGTGTTTTGCTGCGAATGGAATGCCGGTGGTTGGCCTTGACTCTAAAAAGTATTTCTGGACTGGCCAGACACCTGAGAATGCGACGGCGGCAATAAACGCAGCGATAAACCATTATATGCAGCAATGGAACAGGAAATCGTATATTCTCGTTGGTTTTTCTTTTGGAGGCTGCATTGCTCCTTTTGTTGCCAGCCGCACTCCACCGGAATTAAGAGAGCAAATGGAGGGCTTATATTCTATGTCGCCCGACGAAAGAGGCGATTTCGAAATACATATTTCTGATATGTTAAGCCTGGGCAATTCTACCGGTAAGTATGATGTGGTTGCAGAAATGAAAAAGCTTAAAACGTTACAGCCGGTTTGTATTTTCGGCAGCCAGGAAAGTGCTGCAGTGAGAAAGAAGTTTGCAGAAGCCGGAATGAAAATAATCACTCTTCCGGGAAACCATCATTATAATGAGAATTATTGCGGATTAGCAGGAGCTGTTATAAAAAGTATCCTGTCCAGGTAACCTTTAACCGGGACGTTTTTAATGGACAATGGCTAACCAAGCCTTATTGCCTAACCTCAGAACATTTTCAGCGTTTTCAGGTTATTGATTGCATCCATCTAATTGATATGCGATCAAAAAAATATTCTTTTTTCTACCGGAACAGCCTCACTATTGTTTTTATGCTGCTTTTCGTCCTTACACTGGTTGCCCAGGCTGTTACAGGATGGAAAGAGCATAACCAGGACCTCACAAATGAAGGGGGAAGACAGCTTGGCTTTATTACCTATCTCGGCAGCGGCCATTTTATTTCAGCGACATTTGAAAACTTTCAGAGCGAATTTCTTCAAATGTCTTTGTATGTGGTATTAACCGTATGTCTCCGTCAGATAGGTTCTGCGGAATCGAAAAGCCTCGAACAGGAAGAGGAAGTAGACCGTGAGCCTAAAAAACATGCAGATGCCCCCTGGGCGGTAAAGAAGGGGGGATGGATCCTTAAGATCTATGAAAACTCTCTTTCTCTGTGTTTCGTATTGTTGTTTTTATTGAGCTGGGCTGCCCATTTATATGGCAGTTGGAGAGACTTTAATGATGAACAGGTATTGCTTCACAAACAAATCCTGGGACTTAAAGATTTCCTTGCTGAACCGACTTTCTGGTTTGAAACGTTTCAAAACTGGCAAAGCGAGTTCCTCTCGGTAGCATCTATCGTATTCTTTACTATCTTTCTGAGGCAGAAAGGCTCTCCTGAGTCTAAGCCTGTAGACGCCCCGGATATGGAAACCGGGAAATAGGTGTTGCTTAGAGCTTATCACTTATTTTCCGGATGCTTTTGATGCTCTTCGCTAAGCGGTAAAGATTAGTCTTGGTACCTATGTTTATGGCGAGAGTGTGAAGATTACTGCCTTCTATCTTTTTAGTTTGCAGTAAATAACTGATTTCGGCAAAAAACTTAAAAGTGCTTTTACCGTAATCCATTCCCGTGTTTAGCCTGAATGTGCCGGTGAGGGAACTTTTATTCTTAAAATTGATCTCAGAACCGGTAGCGCTTACTGTTGCCCGGGGTTCGCTGACTATTCCGCCTCCAATACCCGCAGAACTAAACACCTGGAACTTATTTATCTGCTTCATCCAGCCTGCAGAAACAGTGCCGATATATAGTTTTGCGCTTGCATTCTTAACTATATAGTCTGATTCACTGTCGGCATATTTCTGGTCGTATTTATAGTTCATATAGTCTAATGCCGGGGAAAAGAAATATTTTGGGTTTTTCATAAGGATCTGTAAGCCAATCTCGGAAGAGAAACGCGGTCTGAGCACCGTTGATACGTCGCCCATGGGAAAGGCCATGCCAATGCCTTTGATGCTGAAAACCCGCCCTTTTTCGAGAATTTCCTGGCTTTTGTCGAGGAGGGTATCAATGTCCTGGGCTTTTGTCCGGTTTACGCAGGTTAATATAAATACAACAAGGAGAAGGGAGCAGATCTTTATTTTGAGCATATTATTTAGTGGGCCGGCTAATTGCCGGACACTAGTACAACACGATAAACCGCAGGAAGTTTGAATGATAATTTTTTCAGGCTATCTCAATTTTCTCAACCCTTCCATCCAGTAAGTGAACGGTGCGTGAAGCATAGGCAGCATTCTTTTCTGAATGGGTAACCTGTATGATGGTAACGCCATCCTCTTTATTCAGTTGTTTAAAAAGGTCCATTATTTCTTCGCCCTGTTTTGAGTTAAGATTGCCGGTAGGTTCATCTGCCAGGATAAGCCTGGGTTTTGCGGCTAATGCCCTGGCGATACCAACCAGTTGCTGCTGTCCTCCTGAAAGCTGCGATGGAAAAAGGTCTTTTTTACCTACGATGCCGAAGCGGTCGAGCGTATCGGCCACGATTGCTTTGCGCTCACTTCCTTTAATATTCTGATAAATGAGGGGTGTTTCGATGTTTTCGTATACTGTCAGTTCATCAATGAGATGGTATGCCTGGAATACAAAGCCAATATGTTCTTTATATAGCTGGGTGCGCTGCTTTTCCTTTAATTTAAAAACAGATTGCCCTAAGAATTCGTATTCTCCTTCGGAGGGATCATCAAGCATGCCGAGGATGTGTAACAAAGTTGATTTTCCGGAGCCTGAAGGGCCCATAATAGAAATAAACTCTCCTTCGTTTGCAGAGAAATTAATATCCCTGAGAACAAAGCTGCGGGTCCCCCCGACATTATACCATTTAAAAATGTGCTTTAAACTGATCATACCTTTACAGTGAATAAATATAAGAAGAGGTTTGCAAAATTAACCGGTACAAAAAGAACATATTTGAGTCCATTTTTGTAATGATTTGCAGGTTAGTCTGTTACTGTTAATTGATTTGCACCTGGCTGTCCGCTTTCGTACATGTATTGTGCGGTGCTGCACAATATAAATCCATTACTCCAATGCATGGCCCCTTGCCTGAATGTCAGTTGACAGAAGGGATGTCCGTTCATTTTATATAGATGGTCTTAATATTTACGAATTCCTTTATTCCATAGCTTCCGAGTTCACGGCCATAGCCGGATTGGTTTATGCCGCCAAAGGGAAGGTCGGGGGCGGAACGGACATAGTCGTTTACAAAGGAACAACCTGCATTGAGCCTATTGGCCGCTATGTCTTCTCCCTTTTGTAGGTCGCGGGTAAAAACAGCAGAGCCAAGTCCGAAACTTGTATCGTTAGCAACTTTTATAGCATCCTCTTCATTTTTCACGGTTATAACAGAAGCAACAGGGCCGAAAAGTTCTTCATCATAAGCAGGCATTCCTTTTTTTATATTTGTAAGAATAGTAGGAGGGTAGAAGGCGTTTTTTCCTGCGGGAATTTCTCCACCCAGGATACATTTTGCACCTTTTTCTATGCTTTGTAATACCTGCTGATGAAGCTGGTCGCGAAGGTCAGTTCTTGCCTGAGAGCCTATCTGTGTGTTTTCGCTGAGTGGGTCTCCCATGATCTGAGAGGCCATTTTTTCCTTAAATAAAGGAATGAATTTTTCTGCTGCTTCTTCTTCAACAATAAAACGTTTGGCAGCAATACAGCTCTGCCCGCTGTTGATCAGCCTGCTTTCGGCGCAAATGCCGGCCGCCACCGGGAGATCGGCATCTTTAAGGATAAGGTATGGATCGCTTCCGCCAAGCTCCAGAACTGATTTTTTAAGGAGGGAGGCGGCTTTTTGCGCTACTTTTATTCCGGCAGAAGTACTCCCCGTTAAGGTAACTGCTTTTATTAAAGGATCTTCAATGACGCTTTCAACAGCGCTACTGCCAATCAGGAGGGTCTGGAACACATTTGGGGGAAATCCCGCTTCTCTGATCACTTCTTCAATCGCCAGGGCGCAACCTGGTACATTGGAAGAATGCTTCAGTACTCCGCAGTTTCCTGCCATCAGGCCGGGAGCCAGAAAGCGGAAGGTTTGCCAGAAAGGAAAGTTCCAGGGCATTACCGCCAAAATTACACCAAGCGGCTTAAACGTTACATAGCTTTTTGAGGCATCCGTTTTTATTGTTTCATCACTCAGAAAAGCTGCGGCATGTTCTGCGTAATATTCGCAGGCAAGGGCACATTTTTCTATTTCTCCCACCCCGGCCTTTACCGGTTTTCCCATCTCCAGTGCCATGAGTTCTGCAAATTCCTGTTTTCGTTTTTTCAGGATTTCAGATGTCTTTCTCATATACTCCGCCCGCCGGGTAAATGAAATATCTTTCCATCCGAGAAACGCTTCGTGCGTTTGCCTGATTTTTTGCTTTACCTGATCTGTAGAATGAGGGGTATAAGTTTTTATAATCTCTCCGTTTACCGGATTAATTGACTCGATATTCATCAGACCTTCTGTTTTTACTTCGTTGAATCTTTTCTCAGCTTGTTTTTAATATGTTTACCCGCACTATCAACTTTATCAACAAGATCACCTAATTGATTTTCGATCTTATTGTCGGTTTTGTCGAGCCACATGCCTACAGAATCGATGCGTGCCTTCGCTGAAGTTATTATGGTATAAACTGTATCCATTCTGAATACCACGGTACGGCTGGAATCAGGATAATCCCATAGTTCTGTTTTGTTGATTACGTTTTTCTTTGCAGGTTCGCCTATGGTGGCCACTACTTCCGCCTTTGTCATTCCTATAGTTACAACAGACAACGTTTTGGGTTTGGGGGTACATGCGGCAAGCAGAAAGAGAGCGGCCAGGAGGATATTT
Source organism: Sphingobacteriales bacterium (assembly GCA_015654985.1). Classification (GTDB taxonomy): domain Bacteria; phylum Bacteroidota; class Bacteroidia; order Sphingobacteriales; family Sphingobacteriaceae; genus Arcticibacter. The sequence continues at coordinate 5,283 of JAATFW010000102.1, forward strand.
GAGATAACCGGCCTTAGATTTGAGATCATGAGTTTATTGTTTTGATTTATGTAATAAATATTAACATCCGGGAAGCAGGATTGTTTAAAGGGAAAAATAAAGGGGCGGCACATGCCACCCCTTTTACTGTATTCCTGTAATTGCCGCCCCTGTTAATTCAGGAAATTATTATTTGCTCGGCTCCGGTAACCCTTACCGGAACCGATTCTGGTTCCTGATCGTCTATTATTGCCTTTACCGGACAGTATCCTGTAACTCCCCTTCGAAGAAGAGAACCTCCTATTGCTACTTCTCCAAGTGCGAGAACGGGGTGAGAAAAAATATTCGTGAGCCCTTTAAAGAGAATAAAAGCGCCGGTTGCAACAGATAGTATGCGTTCGGACTTACTTACATTTGCGTTTTCGTTTTCCTTTAAAAGTGGTCCTTTAAAAGTATCCTTTAGTGTGTCGATTACCTGATTGTTCATTGTTTTCTATATTAGATCGTTACAATGTAAAACAACACCGGAATCAGCACAGTGTTTACTTTTTTATTATCTATTTTCATCTATAAACTGTTCTTCAAAGGAAGAGGGGGAGACTGGTAGAATGAATAAGCGCTCGTGAACACCTTAAACAGATAATATAATAGGGTGAACAATCATGTTTTATATGCTGTTTATGTGCAATTGTTATATAAAATATTTTCTCTGAGCTTGAGAAGATAAGTAGATCATTTGATTGTTAATTTCCGTTTGTTATTATCAAAAATTACATATATTTGATGATTGCTCATCTGGCTGATTATAGACCTCACCCTCAACTCTAAAAGTTGAGGGCTTTTTTTTATAGAGTTCCCTTCATTTTGTTAAAAATTGTTAAATTGATAATGGTGCCTAACTATTATTAAAAAACTACTGTATTTTTGGGTCTCTCAAAAAAAGGTTTATAATTGGTTAGTTTGAAAATCTCCGTTCTCACCGAATGGAGATTTTTATTTTGTTAATTTGCCTTCCGTTAATTCTCAATAAAAAAAGACAACAATGGGTATATAATGAATACCGATTAATATTGAAGCTTTAAAACTGATATATTATTG
>JAATFW010000183.1 GCA_015654985.1 Sphingobacteriales bacterium
AATCATGGCAATACTCGACAATCATGGCGGAATCTACGGCAAGGCCGGAACCGCCGTTTACCGCCGCTACCGCGGCATGAACATCATGCAGGGGATCCCCAAACATCAGAAGAAACGAAGCAGCGCCAGCAAGGCGGCGGCCCTGGAATTCGGACTGGCCAGCACCACGGCCAGCGAGATCAGGGATGCTTTCCATGTGGTACACCGTAATCTTTACGACGGAGGGCTCATCAACCGCTGCAACTCGGCCGTTTACCGCGCTATCCTGGCCTGCAGGAACAAGGAAAGGGGAGAGCGGGACATTCACGACGGGGATGTAAGTTTCCTGGAAGGGCTGGAATTCAATACCAACAGCCGCTTTGCCGACCTGGTAAAGGTAAAACCGGAGGTGGGCAGCAATGAGGCTGGGCAGGTAGTGGTCAAACTGCCGCATATTGACGGGCGGGGAGATATCCGTGCCTGGGTACGGGGCATTGAAGGAGGGCGTTATGTGATGAAGTTCGTGCTGGTGGCCTTTAACTTCAGGGAGGAGTTTTATGAGTATGTGGGCGTCAGGCAGGTTTCTTTCATGAGAGGAGGAATCGTGGAGGCCCAGGAAATGGTGTTCGACAGAGAGATTCCCCGGGGATGTTTCCTGACACTGGCCGTGTCGCTGACCTTCGAGCAGCAGGACATGATAGAGGATAAATGGGACAGCCTGAACAGCATGGAATTCAGCCCGGCGATGATCCTGGCTACTTTTGCTGCGGAAGATGAAGCGGAAAAGGGGTATGGCAAGGCCAGGATCGAGCGTGAATCGGATGCCTCAAAAGCTGAAGGAAAGCCTTGTTTAACCAACGGGCTGAGCCGTTATCAGGGGAAACGGTTATTGGAGAAAATGAACATCCTGCTTGCAAAGAGCAGAAAACACAAACAAAAGAAGCCTCAGGAGCCCGTCAAAGAACCGGATGATCCGGGAGCACTGGAGGGTAGAAGGGTGAAGTTCTGAGCGCGCTGAAAGATTATAAAAAACATGTAACCGGTGTGTCAACCTGAAAAAGGAACGATCTGCCATGCTTCCACATATATTAAATTTGAGTACACGGTTCTTTTCTTTCAGGTGCCGGAAGTGCTGCCATTTGTCGCAACGACAATATTCGGGACTTGCCAGTATTACTTTTTCATCTGCTTAAAATCTCTGGCTCCTATATTATACTTTTTCATTACCTCTCCCAATGTCGTCTTATTGGAATTTATATTTGTTACAAGGCTTCCAATAGATCCTGTCAGCGATGCAGGAATAACAATGACTTTAACAGCGTTAACTCCGTAATATGGCTCAAGGTTTCCTGTGGTCTCCGAATAAGTAATATTGGCGATCACCTTGAACTGATAAAGGGTTCCGATAAACTCATCCCTGATTTCATAACTATCAAGTATCACTGGCTGCAGCTGCCTGCGGAAGGTAAATGGCACCTCCATCCAGGCAGCACTGTTACCGGTTTTGAGTTCCAGGTATATCAGGACGGCATCATTATTTTTAACAGATGAATCAGGCAATGTAAAATTGTAACTGGCTCCTGGAAATGCATACTCATCGTCCATTAAACTGTTTGGATCAGCACATGTACGCCAGGGAAATTGGCTTTGATAATTCTGGTAGCTTCAATCCCTTTCATACCCGGCATTTCGATATCCATCAGCACAATATCAGGTTCATCTTTTTTGATCCTGTACAACAGATCGGCACAATCGTTATAAGCGCCGGCACAGGTATACCCGGGAGTGCCATTAAGTATGATCTGCAGGCTTTCGCGCAGGTGTTTGCTATCTTCAAATATACTGATTCTGATCGTACCCATATGATTAGCAAAATAATAGTTTGATCTGAAAAGCAAGATAGCGAATATGGGTGAGTACTTAGATCGTAAATTTGAGACAAATTGTTGTACCCTGTCCGATCAAAGAATAGATATTTAACCTTCCCTGTAATTCAACCGCTCTGTTTTTCATGTTATCCAATCCATTGCCGGCAATCGTATCCGTGGTATTAAACCCTATTCCGTAATCCTTTACAGTTAAGCGAACCTGCTGGTCCTCTTCGGCAATGTTAACATCAATATTTCCTGTGCCGCTGTATTTTACGGAATTATTGATTGCTTCCTTAAATATAAGATACAGGGTTTTCCGTTGCTGCATAGACAGGGTTAATCTTTGAAACAAATTTACCCCCTCCAGCTTACAGGATATATTCTTACTTCCGCAAATCTCATACAGATATCGTTCCATCCGCTGGGCCAAGCCCATTCCCTCGTTCTCATTTGACTTTATCATCCATACAATATCGCCCATCCTTTCCATCGTTTCCCGTGCATTGGTACTCATCCTGTTCAAAATATCCTGATGTGACGCTTCGTGTACAGACTGAAGCGCGGCTACCTGGCTCAGCATATGGATACTGCTCAGCGAGCTGCCAACTTCATCATGCAGATCTGCAGCAATCTGGTTCCGCATCCGTTCCATTTCTACCTGGCGCCTACTAGCCTGCAGTACGCGGTACCGGTTAATGACCAGCGCGGTAGTTAAAAGCAATATAAGCAGGATAACGCCCGCACTGTACTGAAATGTTTGCTGCTGTTTCATTTTTGCCTGTTGAAGCAACCTGTCCTTTTTAAGCAGTTCTATCTCCTTTTCCCGCTTTACTGCATGGTATTGTTCTTCAAGATTTTGTAATTTGAGTTGCAGCTCATTATTGGAAAGACTGTCTTTAATAGTCTGATATTTTTGATTATAAGCCAGGGCTTTTTCGTACTGTTTGTGGGTGGCGTAAAAATCAGATAACCGTTTGTAATGGTAACTCTCGTCCTGAAGGCTACCCGCATCCTTAAAAGTTTGTACATTGCTGATCAGGTTCTGTTCCATGCGCTTTAAGCTATCGCTACGGTCATACATCGCCGATAATTCCGTATCCGCCTTTGCGGCAATGATATCATTATTAATTGATCGTGCAATAGCTTTGCTTTTCTTAAAATAAGAAACAGCCAAAGGTTCTTTCCCCTGCTTGGCATAAATCCTGGCCATATTATAAAAGATTTCCGACTGGTCAAGCTGCATATCTTCCGCTTCCGCTATTTTTATCGCAGCAACATAGTTCATAAGAGCCCTGGCCTCATTCCCGCTGCTCATGTAAATTGTAGCGATGGATTGAAGGGCGGTACAAATACCCCTTCGGTCTTGTAGCTGTTCTTTCAGTATCAGCGATTTCTGCGCATAAGCCAGGGCTTTATCGTGATGTTTAAGGTGCAGATAAATGTCTGAGATATTATTATAGCAGAATGAGATCCCAATCGAATTACCGACTTCTTCAAATCTGCCAAGTGACTTGAGACTGCTGGTCATGGCCTTGTTAAAATCGCCAAGACTTTCATACACAATTGCTACATTGAGCCACTGACCTGCCGAATGTGTTTTGTCGCTCTCACTTTGCGATCTCCTCGCCCGTTCTTCAGAAAGCTTTGCAGCAGCCAGGGTAAACGGAAGCGCTGCTTTATAGTTGCCATTTTTCCGATAGTACAATCCCAGTGCCTGATTATAGTTAGTTTGAACTTTAATGTCGCCTGGAGCTTTAGCAGAGATGATCTTGAGCGCTTTTACACAGGAAACTGCACCGTCGATATCTCCACCCTCCTGATCTATGGATAACATAAGTGTGTAGGCACTGCTTTGGTTCCCCAAGTTATTGGTACGTGTTGCTTGTTTAATGGCTTGTGCGAGAAAACCTTTCGCTTTTTGGGGATCGGAACGATGGATCTTGATGGCTGTATTAATATAGATCTTCGCTTCTTCATCACTCGCCGGTTCAACTGCGGGAACATATACTCCATCTGTGTTTTCTGATTGCGCGCGGAGAAGTAAAGCGCCTGGCACTAAAAGAAAAAAGGCTACAAAGAAATAAAATCTCATATTTATACTTCTGCCTATTAATTAGCGTAGATCTAATCAAATAACGTGTTTTTTTAAATTCAAAGCAAATATTCTTGCCGGTCTGCAATACAGGAATATTTGGATTTTGTGTAATAAAAATGAGTGCCGATTGTGCTTTTGTTTCCTTATGATTGGTTGATATGAATTATCCATGATTGCTTATGCTATTCACAGCATTTGCCACAAGGCCGATATTTGATTCGAGCACGTTATAATCTTTTGCTAAAGGCCTCCAAAGCTCCAAAGCGTATTTCGTTCGCTCAATAGTCTCGTTTATGAGTTTTTGAGGTAGCCTGAACTCTCTGCCGAGCTTTACCAAATGATTTATTGCAGGACTTTTACCTTCACCCATAACCATCGTGCTTTGTTCTCCATTCGGACCACTTGAAAAAGTAAGATCATAAGCAGGGGCTAATTTCCAGTCTCCCTTTTCATCCATGAGAAAACTAAAGTTTTTGGCGTGATCATCCCTGTTAAAAGCCAATACATTAAAAACAGCGAGGCGATACATTTTTTCTACTTCACGAATATCTTTTGTAAGTGCACCAGTCAAATTGAGCAAGTCTTCGTAATCCAGCGATGGGGTTCTGAAATCACTATGCAATAAACCACTTGCCGTATGCATGTGCAGTCGTTTGTTTCCGTTTCTGTCAAAACGTTTAACGGCAAAATAACCTGCTCCTTTTTGTGATGAAAATAAATGTACTTCCGGTATCAGTACACCCGCTTCTTTTGCCATTAAAGCATAAACATATTCAATCGCTCCTGCATCATAACCATCCTGCGAATTAGGAAATTTGACAAGCCATGGTTCAAATTCCTGATCAAGTTTCTTTGTTCCATAAAAGATATTTCTGCGGTTATTATCTACCCCAATAAGCGCTTTTGGACGTGCGCCAGCAGATGACCCGTTCAAAGCCAATAATTCTTTTATGACTTCTTCCGAGCTACCTTGTAATACTTCTTCTGTCTGCAATGCCAAACGATCCAGGTCGATGAATTCATGAACATCAGACGGGCTGTTATCGGGTTCATAAACTAAAGAACCCATACCAGAGAACCCAACATGCGCCAGACGATCCAGCGGAGATATAGTGGCAGGCAATATGCCCTGCGATCTTAGCATACGATCAAAAAGCAATCGCCCCCAACCGTCGGGCAAGCTATCACTAAAAACGCCGGCCAATCCCTCAAAAGGACGTTGGGGCAATTCTATGACGCCTTTTTGCAACGGCAAGCGAAACGGAGATATTTCTATACTCTTCTGTATGAACTTATCATTATATTCAAAATAAACAATGCGGTCACGTATGGCTAAACGTCCTACTGGTTGAATTTCTGAGCCGAAATCTAACCCAACCTTAATTTCTGTAATTGGCGGGATCATTTTTTACGGCCTCTTTTTCGGGATATGCTATTCGTATCTTTCAATACGTCATCTATTGATGTGAAATTTGGTTTTGATGGTTTAAGGATATTGATGATCTCTTCCAACCCACCAACGACCATCAAGAGTTTCAAAAAGGATTCCAGGGAAACCGAGCCTTTCTGTTCAAACTTCCGCAAAGTAGCAAGAGGAACTCCCGATCTTTCGGCCAACCCTTCCTGAGTTAGTCCCATAGACAGCCGTCTTGCCCGAAGGTTTCCGGCTATTTTAAACTGCGCTTTAGCTGTCGATATAAGTGATAACATAGTAGTAATAAACTTATATTAGTAGTTAATACTAATACTATAGTATTACAAATATATTAAATTATGAAGTGAATATCTCAATTAAATTATTTTTACTTATGAATATTGTCTGACTATATTGGATTTGCCTTTAATTTACACCCGATAGCAGGTCATAATAATGTGATGTCAATTTAAAGCAACCGGCAAATAGGACACAAACGCACTTGGTTTCTCAAACAAAGTGCCATCACAATCGCTTGTCGATTCATATGAATGTACCGACGGACTTGATATCGACCAGTCGCCCCTTTATGATCCTGCGCATCCCTTTCAAAACCGTGATCCCCGCCTGGGTTACACTATTGCGGTACCTGGATCTATATTCTATAATTACCAGTTTGAAACGCATCGCGACAGTGTGAAGTGCTGGAATTACAATAACAACCCGGCAACAAGGGTTGATAATCAGGATGCGTTAAATGCATATGCTACATTCACGGGGTATTGCTGGAGAAAATATGTCGACCTTCAGGATAAGGACGACCGGGCTAATTCGGAACTTAATGTCACGCAGATCCGCTACGCTGAAGTGCTGCTGATTTACGCGGAAGCAATGATCGAAGCGAACAAGATCGATGCCAGTGTATACGATGCGATTAATCAGGTCAGGCAGCGGCCGGGAGTGAATATGCCTCCTGTTACTGCCGGAAAGAGCCAGGGGGAAATGCGTTCTGTTGTTCGCAAAGAGCGCCTCTATGAATTGGCAATGGAGGGTTTCCGCCTTTCGGATATCCGGCGGTGGAAAATTGCAGAGCAGGTGAT
>JAATFW010000247.1 GCA_015654985.1 Sphingobacteriales bacterium
CGCTATATTTTCAAGCTGGCAGGATAACCGTACCAAACTGATTGGTGAAAACCTTCCTCAGACAGGACATATCAGGCTTGACTATCACTTTGACGGACTTGAACTGGATACGCTCAAATATCCTCACGACCGTGGCCGCAATTACATGGCACAGATAGATCAGGATGTTGCCGGAGAAGCAGCAAAGTATATTCAGCAGAACGGTCCGGACCTTTCATGGGTCTATCTCGAATATACCGACGATATGGGGCATAAGTATGGCGACAGTGAACAATATTACAGCGCCGTTCAGATGGAAGATAAGCTGGTGGGGCAGATCCGCGATGCTGTACAATACCGCCGTGATAATAATAAGGAAGACTGGCTGGTCATTGTTACGACCGATCACGGGCGGGATGCCAAAACAGGCAGAAATCATGGAGGGCAATCCGACCGCGAACGCTCCTCCTGGATTATTACAGATGCAGCTTCACTTAACCAGTATGCTCAAAGTCAGAATGTAAATGCGACGGATATTCTTCCTACCATCGCACGTTTTATGGGCCTCAATATCCCGGAAAGCCAGCGGAGAGAACTGGATGGTGTGCCCCTGACGGGTCCTGTTTCTGTCTTTGCTCCTCAGGCAGTGAGAGAAGGAAATACCATCAGGCTTACCTGGAAAGCTGCCGGAAAGGAAGGGAGGTTGAAAATTTTACTAAGCAATACTAATCAGTTCAGGGAAAATGGCCAGGACGATCAATATAAGTATATTGCAGAGGTGCCTCTGTTACAGGAGCACTATGAGGTGGACCTGTCAAAACAAACGCCTTCCACTTTTTATAAAATCGTTCTTGAAGGGCCGGATAACAGTGTCAACAGATGGGTCGTGAAATAAATTTAACAGCTAAATAAACAACAAAAGATGCATCAGGTTACAATAGAACTGTTTTCGGATCTACAGGCTGGCTTGGTGCTCTCTGTTTTCCGGCCCCCTATTTCCTTCTCATTATTAAAGTCTGGAAGTCCCGCTCTTTTATCTATTATCTCTTTAATATTCGCGAAGGGCTTTTTCTTACTCTCAATACTCTTTATGATCTCTTGTATCCTTCGGTCTTTATTAACTTTATTTGGGCATTTATTGCAGGATATGGAATGTACAACGATTATTTTAAGACCAGGAAACAAACCAGGCAGAATGAAGACAAGCTTTGTTAAAATGAAGACAAGCTTTGTTAATCCGCCTCTTGCCAATTAGAAATATTCAATTAATTTTGCAGCCTCTTCCGGCAAAGGATAAAAATAAAGATCTTTTCAATCCCCGGAAACGGTCCATTCGTCTAGGGGTGAGGACGCAAGATTTTCATTCTTGAAACAGGGGTTCGATTCCCCTATGGACTACACATCTTGAATCCAAAACATACGAAAGCCTGCAAATTAAACGTTTGCAGGCTTTTTGTTTTTTACAGTATCCTCATTCATTCAATTAGTCTCATAAAAACAGTGAGTCAATCGGGCGGTGCAAATTCCGGATGCCCCGAATCGCCCGTAAGCTCATCGTCTAAAATCCCCGTGTCTGCGCGCTTTTTCAGCTTGCGCCACTTTTCCTTTCCCAATGAGGTTTTGCTTTCTACGCAGGAAAATTTTCAGGAAAAATTTGCGTAGTCAAATAGCTACCTATATATTTGTAGTCAAATAACTTCACAATGAATTTAAGACGAGATGTTTTTCAAGCCATTGCCGACCCTACACGAAGAACCATACTTCTGTTGGTTGCTTCACAATCTATGACGGCAGGAGCAATTGCCTCAAACTTTGATACGGCACGACCGACCATTTCTAAGCACCTGCAAATTCTTACGGAATGTGAATTACTAACCCAGGAACAGAGTGGCAGGGAAATTTACTATCACATCGACGCCAAAAAGATGAAAGAAGTGGCCGACTTTATTGAGCCGTTCCGACAAATGTGGGACGACAGGTTTAACAAGTTGGAAGCTGTAATGAAAAAGTATAAAAACAAATAAACAATGGAACAAAAAACAAAGGTAAATGCCGAAGACGGTAAACAGGAAATCGTAATCACAAGGAAATTTGATTTGCCATTAGAATTGCTTTTTAAAGCTTATCAAGAACCCGAAATTGTTGAACAATGGATGGGAACAAAAGTGCTGAAAATGGAAAACAAAAAACACGGTTCTTATGCGTTTGAAACCTCGCACAACGGAAATGTAGTCTTTCAGGCAAACGGAACAATACACGAATTTATTCCGGACAAAAAAATTACACGAACCTTTGAAATGGAAAACACACCATTCCCTGTTCAGCTTGAATATCTGGAATTTGAAAAACTAACGGACGACACCAGCAAACTCACTATGCATATTGTATTTAAATCCGTTGAGTTCAGAAATCAACTGCTGCAAATGCCATTTGCACAAGGCATCAATATGGCACATAACAGACTACAGGAAATCGCAAATAAATTAAAATAACGAAATATGACAAAGCGAAATAAAATTATCTATTGGACGGCTACCATTTTACTTGCATTAGGAATGTTTTCAGGCGGCTTGGCACAAATATTCCGCGTAAAACAAAACGTTGACGGGATTGTACACCTGGGCTACCCGATTTACCTGATGAGCATACTTGGAACATGGAAAATACTTGGGGTAATTGCTATTTTAATTCCAAAATTCAAGCTGCTAAAAGAATGGGCTTATGCAGGTTTCTTTTTTGCAATGACAGGGGCAGTCATTTCACACATCGCAGCAGGAGACAGTTTTTCAGAATTTATTGCACCATTTATTTTTGCATTGCTTACTGTTGTATCGTGGTATATCAGACCTGCCGACAGAAAAATCATTTTAGACAAAAATTGAACTTAGGCTTATGAATACGCAAGCAGAACACTTTTTCGGGAAAGCCCAAAAATGGAGAGATGAATTTCATTTGTTGCGGGAAATCGTCTGCGAAAATAAATTGCTTGAAGAAGATTATAAATGGATGCACCCTTGCTATACTTTTGAAGGAAAGAACATCGTTCTCATCCACGGATTTAAAGAATACTGTGCGTTATTATTTTACAAAGGTGCTTTGTTGAAAGACACGAAAGGCATTTTAATCCGGCAAACCGAAAATGTGCAGTTGGCAAGACAAATCAGGTTTACCAATGCAGAGCAAATCATAAAACAGAAACCTTTCATTAGAGATTATATCAAAGAAGCGATTGAAATTGAAAAGTCGGGAAAGAAATTACCAATGAAAAAGGTTTCGGAATATCCTATTCCTGAAGAGTTCCAACGAGCGTTGGACGAAGATGAAGCATTGAGCAAAGCGTTTCATTCTTTAACCCCGGGGCGGCAAAAGGGATACTTATTTTATTTCAACCAGGCCAAACAATCCAAAACAAGAGCAGCGAGAATTGAAAAATACCATCAGTGTATTTTAGACGGAAAAGGAATTGACGATTAGTACCGCACCTGTCATATCTTCGATCATTCGGAGGAGGAACTGCTGGCGATGGAGACCCATTCGCCCTGGTCGTTTTCACGGCCCCGCAAAGCGCTGCCTGAGGGGAGGTGCAGGAGGAAAACTGAATGCGGAGAATTTAACCCTGGTCAATCAGGAAGGGTACTCCATATGCGGTTAAATCCTGCTACTCCTCTGATATTGGCAATAAGCTGGATCTGCAATGCTCATGATGGTTTCATTCGTTGATAAGAATGTGATGGATTATGCCATAGAGCAGGCCGAAAAAAGAGGTAAGGTAAAAGGTGAGCACAGAATATATCCCTGCCAACTTCCTGACCAGAGCCTACCCAAACCCTGATCATATGGGGATATCATCGGCATCTCATAGGGATCATGTCGGGATAATGTCGGATAAAAGTCCGACATTATCCCGACATGATCCTGAGATTATCCTTACTATATGAGGCTCAGGTGAGCGTTTGGTCAGGCATTTGGTACCGACATTACCTGCTATTTCTTTAACACTAAGCCGCCGCGATTAGAACTGCCTATCCTGCAATCTCTTTTTAATTAAGGCTTTTATCAGGCATCAGGTTGCTGCCATTTTCCTTGAGTTTAAATATTCGGAAGGGAGCATATTATACTTGGCCTTGAATGATTTTGTAAAATAGTTGGGAGTGCTGAATCCAACCGTATAACAGATCTGCGCAATATTCAGGTCTGATTTTTCCAATAGAATTCTGGCCTTTTCAAGCTTTAAAGATCTGATAAATTCAACCGGGGTTTCGCCGGTAAGAATTAGGATCTTCCGGTATAGGGAGGCCCTGCTCATGCCAATGTGTTTGCTCAGGTCTTCTACCGATAGCTGGGATTTTGTAAGGTTTTCTTCTATATACAATATAACATTATTAAGAAACTTTGTATCCTCAGACTCGATCTCAATATCGGCCGCCTGTACCTTTATTTGTTTTGAATAGGTTGCCTTGAACGTATCTTTTAAAACAAGCAGGTTTTTTATTCTTGAGTTTAAAATTTCGAAATTGAAAGGTTTGGTTAGATAGTCATTAGCTCCTGTTTCCAGCCCCCTTAATTGTTCTTCTTCGCCGGTCATTGCAGTTAAAAGAATAACAGGGGTGTGGCAGGTTCTTTTATCGTTCTTTATCTTTCGCGATAGTTCAATGCCATCCATTACCGGCATGCTGATGTCGCTTACAACTAGCTGGGGATGCAGAGAGAGTGCTTTTTGCCAGCCTTCTTTGCCGTTTGATGCCTCGGAGATCCTGAAGGATGCCTTTAGGTTGTCTTTAAGATAGAACCTGAAATCGTTATTATCTTCTACGATCAGGATATGAGGCCGTTCCATTTGTGCTTTCACTGGATCTATGGTCTCATTTGTCAGCTCATACGTAATATCCGCTGCCTGTTGTTCATCTGCGTCTGCCAGGTCATCAGTACCGTCTGCCTGGTTTGGGATAAAAGGCAGGCCAATGGTGAAACTACTTCCTTTACCTGGTTCGCTCTCCAGTTGAATACTTCCCCCGTGCATTTTAACAAACTCTTTCACTATGGAAAGGCCTATCCCGCTCCCCTGATTAAGAATGGATTCGGAGATATCATCCTGGAAGAATCTTTTAAATACTTTTTCCTGTTTATCTTTCGGGATACCAATGCCTGAATCGGCGACTATAACCGACAGCCATACCGTTCCGGGTTCCTCATCCTGCGGAATTTCCTCTAATTCCAGACTTATACGGCCTCCTTCATCGGTAAACTTAAAAGCATTAGAAAGCAGGTTGAAAAGAATTCTTTCTATTTTATCGTGATCGAAGGTGGTGTTCAGGGTTTCAATCTGGCTCCTGAAGGTGAAATCGATCCTTTTCCTTTCTGCGAGGTCATGAAATGAGTTAAATACTTCCTTCATAAAGGAAATGATCTCGCCTTCAGACTTAATCAGCTTTAGTTCGCGTTCTTCCATCTTCCTGAAATCGAGCAACTGGTTAACGAGGTTCAGCAGGCGGCGGGCGTTATTCTTTATCATCTTCAGTTGGGTAAAGCTCTCCTGATCCTTCTTCTGGTTTAGCAGTTTATCAACGGGGGCCATTATTAAAGATATGGGCGTGCGGAATTCATGACTCATGTTTGTCAGGAACTTGATCTTCATAAGATCTAATTCGTGTAATCTTTGCGCTTCTTTACGTTCCTGCTCGCGCACCTGCTTAGCCTGTAATTTCTCGTGTTCCAGTGTAAATTTACGCTTCAGCTTCCTGATGCCCCTGGCCCTGATGCGGAGAAGTAAAGAAATAACTACTATGGCATAGAATATATATGCGTAAACGGTACGCCAAAAGGGAGGTTTTATAATCACTTTAATCGAAGTGCCCTGTTCATTCCAGATGCCATCATTGTTAGAGGCCTTTACCTGAAACAGGTATTCCCCGGGGTCAAGGTTGGTATAGGAAGCGGTCTGCTCTGTTCCAGCATAATTCCAGTCCTTTTCAAACCCGCTAAGTTTATAAGCATAATTATTCTGCTGCGAAGTGGTATAATTGAGCGCAACGAACCCGATGGAAAAAGTCTGTTTATAATTAAGGTTTATTTCTCTGGCCAAAGAAATATGAACAGTGAGCGGCGATCCCTCTTTGCCGGGGACAACCGGCTTGTTGGATACGCGAAGGTCTGTTAACAGTACGCGGGGTACGTTTTTGTTAGTTTTGAGATTCAGAGGACTGAAATAATTGAATCCTTCCAGGCCTCCAAAAAAGATATCGCCATCTGATAGTTTAATTCCTGATCCGAGAACAAAGGCATTGTTTTGAAGCCCGTTGTAATAGGAATAGTTTTTGAACTGTTTAGTTTCCGGATTAAATCTGCTTATTCCTTTATTGGTGCTCAGCCATATTAATCCCTGGTTATCTTCCACTATCTTCTGAACAACATTGTTGGCCAGTCCGTCTTCTTCTGAATAGGAAACGAATTTTCCGGTTTTTTTATCCAGGCGGCTGAGGCCCCCGTCGATGGTACCGGCCCATATATTGCCAAAATGATCTTCAAGAATGGATAGCACGACGTCTCCCGGTAAGTTACTGGAAGTTTTGGAGTAGAATTTGAACTTCTTTTCGCCCCTGTTAAATACGGAAATCCCGGCTCCGTAAGTTCCTACCCAGATATTGCCGTTTCTGTCTTCGGCAAAGGCACGAATAATATTATTGGAAGGCTTATTGGGGCTGTAGGCCGTACTTTCATTAAAATACTTTTTTATCGTTTTGGTCTGTGGGTTATAAACGTTGATCCCGCCTCCGTTGGTTCCTATCCACACATCCCCCATGCTGTCTTCCATGATACAGAATACATCGTTATTGTTCAGATCATACGGGGAGTTGCCCTTCCTGAACTGTTTATAAGTCCCTGTGGAAGGATTTAACAGAAAGAGACCTTCATGGTAAGTGCCTATCCAGAGTTGTTTGTCCTTGCTTTTTTCCAGGGCGAGTATGGAGAGCCCTTTTGGGCTTGCCTCTCCCTTAGGCTGGATGTCGAAATGACTGAAAAGCCCTGTTTTTCTATGAAATAAATTTAGTCCGCCACCGTCTGTTCCAATAAAAACATCACCTGAAGCATCTTCTGCAAAAGACGTAACTACAGGGGCGCTGAGGCCCAATGGGTCAAAACTATTACTCTCCTTTAAGTTGAAGTATGCAAGATTCTTGTCGTAGATATTTATGCCGCCCTGGTAAGTTCCAACCCAGTATCTTTCCTGGTCGTCGATCAGAATGCTGCGGATAGATTTACTGGTAAGGCTATGTTTATACCTCCTGTCGGGCAGCAGCCGGTGGACATTTCCTGTGGCGGTATTCAGAATGTTGAGGCCCTCTTCTGTTCCTATCCAGAGCGAGCCTCTTCTGTCATCAGCTATTGACAGAACTAAGTCGCTGCTAATGGTATTAAGATCCTTTATGCTGTGCCTGAATCTTTTAAATCGCTTCCCGTCACGCTGCAGCATATTAAGGCCGCCCTCAGTTCCTATCCAGATGTTTCCGCTCTGGTCTTCTGAGATGGCACGTACAGCATTATGGCTCAAACTGGAAAGATCGGCTTCATTATGCAGGAAATGGACGAATTTTTTCGTCTTCCTGTTATATAAGTTCAGCCCCTGGATGGTGCCGGCCCAAATGTTTTTTTTACTGTCCTCAAATACACAGTATACGGTATTTGCGGTTAACGACCCGGCGTCTTCCGGATCTGCCCTCATCTGAACGATCTTTCCGTTGGAGGGGTCCAGCACATTCAGGCCGCCATATGTGCCTATCCAGATCTTTCCCGAATAATCACTGCAGATAGATGTTATAGCCCGGCTGCTGATCTGGCCGGGGCCGCCGTCTCCGGAGAAGTGGATAAAGGAATCGCTTTGCCTGTCGTACAGGCTGAGGGATCCGCCGTTTGTACCAATCCACAGCCTTCCTTTCTTATCCTGGTACAGGCTGGTTATTTCGTTTACCTTCAAACTGTTTTTTTTCCCCGGATTGTTCCTGTATACGGTGACGTTGGTTCCGTCAAATTTGTTTAATCCATCTTCTGTAGCGAACCACATAAGTCCGTAACTATCCTTTAAAATAGCGTACACCGTATTCGAAGACAGCCCTCCCTTCGAGGTAAGATAAGTGAAATTTATGTCGTGGTTCTGCGCGTGTGCAAGCCTGGTAAGGAAAACTAAAACCAATAACAGGCAGAAAGATCTTTCTGAAAACAGATTCTTGAAGGATAATTGGTCAGATCGCATTTTTATATTTAATAACAGGAAGCTGTAATTATAATCTTATACAGATATAATAATAATATTCGAATTATTAAATTATCTGTCATAACAAACGACGAAATATTCATGCTCCGCTTAAAAATACGCAGCATTCAACATTTGCTTCATTATTTGATACAAATGACGCATTGCTCCCAGCCCTGCCTTAATTACCTTTACAAAAAAAGATGTTAAAAATGACGGCTGTTTACTGATTCCTTAAATAACATATATATTAAGAATGTTTCTGCTGAAGCATTCCGGACAATTTTATTAACCAATAAAACTAACTGTATTAAAAATCAAAACCTGTTGATATGGCAAACGAACTCTTTTAGTAAGGACTGAAAAACCAAATGCCAACGTTTGCACAACGTGGTGTTTAGACCTGTTATTAACTACAAATTATAAACTTATTTCATTTATGAAAATAATTAATACTTTAAAAGAGCATTACATCTTTAAAAGAAGCCGGTATTATATGGTGGCTCTCTTGCTTTCCTGCATGGTACCTTTAGGATTACTTGCCCAGGAAAAGACC
>JAATFW010000036.1 GCA_015654985.1 Sphingobacteriales bacterium
AAGCGACCATTACCACTTATAACAGGGAATATAAAGCCACAAAAAACGGCCATGCTTCCGGAGGGGCGCTAACCATGTTATGGCATGAAAATGCCGGTCCCTTATTTACGGCCAGCATGAACGAATACCGGCTTTATGAAAGTGATAACATGCAGGCGGATAAAGACCCCTGTTCAATGTCACTGACTCCCCGCATCGAGCTGCGGTCCGGAGACTCCGTCTACATGAACATTTGCGATTTGAATGCCCGGATAGAAACAGAAAACCGTTCAGGCGAACTCATCGTACATACCCACTCAAAACTCGTTAACAAAGATCAGCAAAACCCGCCGTCAGGTGAAATTAGCTGCAAAATATCTTATTGCTTTACAAATGATAAAGTACTTATAAATTTCAGCTACGACAAGAGTAATGGCAGCAATAACGAAAACGGTGATGACAATAATATTGAAAACGGCAGCCATACTACCGGCAACCCTGATGAACTGATTAAAATCATACTTCCCCTCATTTCTAAATCAACCGAAAAAATCACTCAGCCAGCCACCAATTCACTGAATTTAGACAAAGGCACCTCAACAGTTAAAATCACATCCAACCATCCGATGCTCCTCCTGCCTACCAGCACAGGGAGGATCTTTAATTATGTTCCTGGTTTTGAAGCCATTCCTCTTTCCATTATAGAGAACCACACCCGTATTGAGATCGAAGTAAATGCCTGAACAGGGCCTCTATAAAAACAGGGGTAATAGATGAACGGCCATCCACCTTAATTCTGGCGGTAGTCACCGAACCGGTCTTGTCGCGGATTCCGCCTTTGGAGTCGATTGTAGAAGCTGTTAAAGTCAGCTATCAGCAGCCAGGCCAGGGATGGGGGTTGAAAACAGAACCGGACAATGCGGAGGTCAGCGACTGAAACTGAACGAGGGTAAAATTGGGAAGAAAAAATAAAACAGGAAGAAGAAAATACAATTTACAATCAGCATAAAGCACAGAGGATGAAACAATTACAGGCATAGAAAGCAGGGAAGGATGGCAGTTTGATCTTGCCCGGTCCTTATAAGTTGCAGCATAGAAGCAGCATACAAGCCACAATAAGTCCACCTTTTCGTTAAAAAGGTGGACTTATTGTGGCTTGTATGCCGGATCGAAGGAGGTTAACAGGAGCAAGGGGTAAAATCAGGACAGGAACGGGGGGTACACCTGGATGCCGCATCTACACGTTTGAGCATCTGCCGGGTAAAATCAACCGGAAAAGGTACTATAGGCGCAATTCTATATAATTGAAAAACTTAATATACAGATTCTTTCACAAAAAGACACTTTTTCATCGGGAAGATACCGGATCAGACAAAAATATTTTAACCTGTATTTTCCCCTTTTAACAGCCATCCAATAGAATTACCGATGGGCAGCAAAGCGTATCGTTATTACCATAAGTAATTGATAATAAACATAATAACAATAATAGTTGTTATTATAATATAATGCTGCCTGTTTAATTACAGCCCCGTTAGCACTGGCCAACCTCAAATGATAACGTGTATGGGGGTTTCCCATAAAGAGATTTACTAAACAACATTCATTAATAAACCAAAACGTTAATTAACAAAACCAGAAAAGCAATATAACCTGCAAATGACACATCCAGGATGTACGCTTGCATTATTAACTGAACCAATTATTAACTAACTATTAACTATTTTAAACTAACAAAATGATTCAAAAATTAACAGCAGCATTTATTATAGTGCTTCTATTCACTACCGGGGCCTGCAAAAAAACGACTCAGGGAAGTACTGAAGAGGTTCCTGCCTCATCTTCTAAATACGTAGCACATACAAGCGCTATCAATAGCACCTTCTCTTTAAACTGGGATAACAATGCCGCAGGCACTTACACTTCTTCACAGGCAAACTCAGATTTTGGCAATGTAAGCGGCTGGAACCAATCACGCGCAAACATTACAGGCGGAAAAAGCGGAAACGGTATACAGGTAGTCTTGCTGCCTAACGCCTTATCCGGAGATGGAGGGCTGATATCAAATACCGATATTTCGGACGGCCCGGCCTATGAAATGGACTATGATATAAAATTCCATAGCCAGTTCCACTGGAGCAGGGGCGGAAAGGTTGGATTTGGATTCCTGGTAGGCGATGGCAACACCGGAGGCGATCCGGGATGGGATGGAAACGGAGGAAGCCTGCGGCTCATGTGGTACTCCCCTGATTCAAATCCCGACCGGGTTTTCTTTCAGCCTTATGTTTATTACAGGGACCAGGCTGGGGAATACGGCGATTCATTTACACAACGGTACCCTTCTTCGGGTGCCCTTCAAAAAGGTGTTTGGTACCATGTGCACATGTATATAAAAAGCAATACCGGAAGCAATCGCGACGGCCATGCCCAGATACTTATTAACGGAACATCTATATTAGATATGGATATCCGCTGGACCACCAACGACAGCAAAAGGCTGATCAGAAACTTAAGTTTTCATACCTTCAGAGGTGGCAGCCAGACCTACTGGCAAGCATCCACCCAAGATTATATCTATTATGATAATTTGAGTGTCCATAAGATACAATAGGCCTGAATTTTAGGATGAGAACAAACGATAGGACGCTAAAATCACCCTATCGTTTTGTTATTGCCGCCTGAATCTTTGGTTTCTGTTTAACGGCACTGATCATTATTCAGGAGCGCACAGCCAGTTTGATAATCCTTAAATGTTACGTAAATTTGACTATTCTACTAAATTAATTATGGACAGAATAGTGCTTGAATCGGATGATTTTATAAATTTCGTTAAGGAAATTCAAAATAAAGCAGAAGAAAGAGGACTTACAGAAGATATTCTGGATGACAATGATAAGGAATGATACCTAATATCAGCAGTATAAACCACAAAAAAGAAAAGAATCCCCAATATAGCGCAATAAAAAAGAAATTTTTTTATGCAAAAAAAGCAGTCGTTTATTGATTTTATAGTAGTTGCATATAATGACCTGGACAGTCTTATTATTGACAATAAAAACAATTTAATTGTCCTTTTAACCGATGATGGCGAGACCCTCGTAAAAATCAGTTGTAACATTGACAATGCTTTAAACACCTATAACCAAATCTGTGCCGAAAGGAATATTAAAGATATTCTTTTCATAGCCAGAGAAGATGCATTTAGTTCTTTAAAAGTCCGTGAATCACTAAAAAGCATTTTAGGCAATAAGGAACGTCCGGAAATTATGCTGTTGACTCCCTACCTGCCTCCTCCCGTCCAGTCAGCCCGTGAAGACGGAAAGGTACAGTCGTTTATTATCAAAAGAGAAAAACTGAATTTCCCTTTTGCGGTTAAACATATCGAAAAATACGACAAGTTAATTTATTACATTGTATATGAATACCTTAATACTCCGGATGGAGATAATATTGAAGTGGTACAGGTAGATAAGCCATGTGATAACAGCCACAAAAAAAAGCAAAAGAATCACCACCTGATTAATAATTCGATGCTTCTTATTCCCCATAAAGGCACTGTAAAACTATTAAAACGTTGTATCTCGCATCTTTCCAAAACACCTTTAATCCCCGGGCAAACAACTATTTGTTTTGATGACAAGGGCTATAAAAAACCAATCGAATACAATATAAACAGCCACATTGATTTGTTTTTCAACAGTCCTTTAGGTGTAGGCCCTTATCTGGCAAGGCATTATTCTATTGTAAATTCAGAAAAGAAATATGTTTTTTTCCAGGACTCCGATGACATCTCCGTTAGATCTCGCTTTAAAAAGCAACTAAATGAATTAAAACGGAGAGATCTTGATATGATCGGTTCCCATGAGCTCCGGATTGACCAAATGGCAAGATGCATTATGGTGGTGAGATTTCCCATAGATGTAAACAAAGCGCTGGAAAACAATGGTATTCATCCGTTATTTCACCCTACATCAATGATTTCCAGAAGTGGCTATTTAAAAACAAAAGGGTTTTCAACGAACCTCAAATTTAGTTATGATCTTCAGTTTTTGATGCGGGCATTTTTCTTCCTGAAAATAGGCAATATAGACGAATTCTTATATATCAGGTTTAAAAGGCAGAATTCCCTTATTACACATCATAAAACAGGCCTCAATACTCCCATCCGATCATTTTTATTATGGCGATGGATGGTCGATCTGAAACTCATTAAGGAAAACAAACTGGATCTGGAGGATTCATCCCTAAGCTTACAAAAGCATGAGTTTAACTATCAACTTTTGAAATACCGGGAGCAACATTAATTACATCTTCTGCAAGGCCATATTAACTAACTTCAAGGTAACCAGAGATGTTGACAGAGAAGTTTCCAAATGATCATTGATAGCTTTCAGTAAATTATAGGACGTTTTACAACCGGAAATATTTTCTTTAATTGTAACAGAACAGGTATTGATCCAGTTTTCTAGCCAGGCCAAATCTGCTGAACAGGGCCGGTTCCAAACATCTTTAAATATCTCAGCCAGGATACTTTCGTTCCGGCTGTATAAGTTCTTTAACTGATCTTCGGCAAGCTCACTATCAATCATCCTTTTTTCCTCTTTCTGATCAAAGCAGCTCAGCATACCACTGACCAGCTTTTTTGCTTCCTTTAAATTATTGCTGCCTGCCCTTACAATTCCTATCTGGAGATATAGCGAGAAGGTAAAGATGCTCTCATTATCAATTCTCTCGTTGCTTAGCGTGTTTAAAATTGTCCGGGAAAGACAGGCATGTATTTTTTTAAAATTATTGTCATTCATAGTATTAAACCATAATGCAGAACCTTGATAATATATGTTATACCAATAGGTGTTATTGGGGAAATCCATAAAAAATCCTTTTAAAGGGAATGATAGGGATACTGGCGCAGAAGGATTGTGGCTTAGAAAAAATCTCAATTTACTGTCTATTAGATGTTTACAATCTTCAAAATCATCATCCGGAAGCAGCAGTATTAATTTGACATTGCTGCCATTCAGTGAATTTAACAGGATATTGAATTGTAAATTATCGTTGCCCTTATCCAGAGAATCCAGCAGGGGAATGATAAAGGCGGTATTTAAAATGTGCCATTCCTCCTGGTTATAAAATATTGAGACGGTTAGCTCTTTCATGGCAATAAATCTGTCTAAACGGTTACCGGGTTGTTGTAATCAAAGTTTTTATATACCGTATCCTTTCCAAAACCATTCAGGTTTACACAAATGTTTTTTCTGCTGAGATTGTCTTCCATAATAATCCGGTTAAATACCTGGCTATAAAAAAAGATGCCCTCTTCAATCAGCGTGGACTCTTTTATTGGGTAAAGCCTCTTGTCTCCTCCTCTGAAATAATTGCCTTCTGCATCGTATCTTAATATTTCATTATATCCGTCTGCAAACAATTCAATGTCAGGGTTCAGATCTCCCCAGTGCCCGTCAATCCAGTTATCTTCCAGAATGGAATAGGTATATTTAATATGTTCGCCGTTCTTCTTGCTATAGGGAAAAAAATCGCCGGCAAGTCTGTTGTGTACAATAGTTCCGCGGGTGAATTGATTATTTTTAAAGAGCAGCCATAACTCCGAACTTGCCGGAGTTAAATACTTAATCATAAAAGAGTGAAGGTTATTGTATAATTGTTCGCTGCAAATCCTTTCCGCATTGGTATGCGGAATATATTTAAGATAGCTCTCTTCTTCAATCAGATACTTTTTTACACCCGAGAGCTGAAGCCTGTTGATGATATCGTAATCTTCAAAGCCATAATTAACCATCGTCTCGTCAAATCCTCCTATATTCAGAAAATCTGTTTTAGATATGCCAATCCGGCCAAGCACATCTTTTTTGCCTGTTAACCCAAGTGTGGAAAGAAAGACCCTGTCTGGATCACAAAAGGCATTATTTACATAGGCTGCAAAGTTTTTACCAGTATAGTTATCAGCATCTATATTACATATAATATCCCCGGTAGCAAGTTTAAACAGTAAATTGCGCGAATGGGACCTGTTAAAGTATTTTGGGGTACAGGTTTTATAATAAACAAGCCTGTTATCTTTTATATAGTTTTTTAACTGGTCCTTTGCATAATCCTCCAGCCCGTCTCCTGAGTTATAATCGAGCAGCACAAATTCGAGATTCCCGTATGTTTCATTATCCTTGATGTTTGCCTTTAGGGTCTGCTTCAAATGGGCAAGCCTGTTCATACATACCGTACAAAATGAGATCCTCTTCTTTTCAGGCTGCATATCTTCTATTGTATAATTTTACTGACATTTCTGAACAGTCGGTTCAGAAGGTTGGCATTTTCCGTTATGATTTCTGCATCTGCCATCATCCCGTTCTTGAGATATACGTTTTTCTTAAGCTTTGATATACTGGCAGCATCAATGATAACCCTCGAATAGAAAACGCTGTCTTTCAGTGGGATTTCTGCCACATAGCCTATCTTCCCATGTATAATTCCATATTCTTCATACGGGAAGCTTTTAAGTTTAACCAGTACCTCCTGCCCTGCCTTAACTTTTCCCATATTATACTGCGGGACGGGCATTTCGCCGAAGAATACCGGGCTCTCGGGATTAATATAGAACAGGTCTGTATTCGCGTTTACAAACTGGTTTTCCTGGAGAACGCCTGCAAAGGCAACCTTTCCCGGCTGTGAAGCGCTAACCACATATTTACTTTTCCATAGCTCAGCCTCGCTGATCAGGCTGTTGAGCGCCTGGATAAACTTTGATTTTTCTTCACTGATCTGATTATTCAGTTCCGCCAATTCCTTTTCCTTGGCTGAATAGCTGCTGCTGTTACTTAATAGGTTCGCTTCTGTTTGCTGCAGCGGATATTGCCTGGATAGCAGGCTTGCTTCCTGCTTTTTTAGTTCCATGGGTGTTTCCACTTTTTGTTCAGTAAGCTTTTGATGTATTTCGTATTCCTGTCTGGCCAGTTCATAATCC
>JAATFW010000317.1 GCA_015654985.1 Sphingobacteriales bacterium
CCAACTACTCCTCCAATCGCCTGCGTTCCCAGGGTCTGCGAATACCTTTCCTCCGCATGACGGGCTATGGCATGTGCAATTTCATGCCCCATTACAGTTGCAAGTCCGGCATCAGTTTGAGCAACAGGGATAAGCCCGGTATATACAGCTACTTTTCCTCCCGGCATACACCATGCATTAATTTCTGCGCTTTGCACAAGGTTAAACTCCCAGCTGAAATTATATTGATCGGCATATCCATTAGCTTTAAGATACCGGTCTATAGCACTGGCAATCCGTGAGCCTACAGTCTTAACACGCTGGGCATCGGTACCGGATGCTATTGTTTTTGTTTTAGGATCGGTTAAAAACTCCTTATATGCCTGGATGGATTGCTGCTGTATTTCCTGGGAATTTGCAAGGTTAAGCTGTTTCCGTCCTGTAAGAGGAACCGTCGAACAGCCAGCAACCAGGGCAATGAATACAATGAGACTAAGTGGTTTGATTCGTTTCATAGATTTATATTCTATTTTGTTACTTAACACATTATACGGCCGGTCTGTTTTTTTTCCCGAAGATATTTACTTTCGACTCCTTCCCCCGAAGTAAGCGTTCAATATTTTTCTGATGAGTTACCAGGATCAGTATGCATATACACATTCCATACAGCACTACTGACCGTAATGGCGAATGGAATACAAAAATGATACTTAACGGGAATGTAAAACCGGCAATTATGGAACTAAGTGAAACGTATTTAGATATTAACAATACCAGAAGGAACACGGTTACACAAAGCAGGGCGGCATCAAAATGCACTGCCAGGATCATACCAAAAAGAGTTGCAATCCCCTTACCTCCTCTGAAACCAGCAAATACAGGGAATAAATGCCCCATGACAGCAGTAATTCCCAGCGCAAGCTGGTAATTAACAAACTGAATGGAATGTTGCGGCCCCGTTACCGAAATACCAATGAAATAGGCAAGATTTGTGGCGGTATAGCCTTTAAAGATATCAATGGTCATGACTGTAATGCCGGCTTTTGTACCCAAAACACGAAATGTATTAGTTGCACCGGCATTTCCGCTTCCGTATTCACGTACATCAATCCCATAAAAAGCCTGCCCAATCCAGACGGCACTGGGTATTGATCCAAAAAAATAAGCAGCGATTAGCGCTGAAATAGAATATATGGATATCATTCAGCCTGCAATTATACTAAAAAAGAAAAGTCAAACGAATGCAATATATCATTTTCAATTGATCTAAAGAGCCTTTAAGCTCATATCCAAACTTTTAACAGAATGCGTTAGTGCCCCCATCGAGATATAATCAACTCCGCAACGGGCATATTCTGCAGCATTCTCCTCTGTAATGCCGCCTGAAGCCTCTGTAATAAACCGCCCGTTGATTAATTTTACAGCTTCACGAAGCTCGTCAAAGCTGAAATTATCAAGCAATATCCTGTCGGCGCCGCCATTTTCAACAACTTCCATCAGTTCCGTTTTGTTCCGTACTTCTATCTCTGTTTGTATAGTTAATTTTTTTTCTCTCAGATAATCTGATGCGGCATTCAACGCCTGCCCGATCCCTCCGGCATAATCAACATGATTATCCTTGATCAGGATCATGTCGTATAAACCGAAGCGGTGATTTTCACCCCCGCCGATCTTAACCGCCCTTTTCTCAAGAAAACGCATGTTGGGAGTGGTCTTTCTTGTATCAAGCACTTTAGTGCCTGTACCCTTAATGCTGTTTACTATCCTGCTGGTGGTAGTAGCAATTCCGCTCATTCTTTGCATGATGTTGAGTACAAGCCGTTCAGATGTAAGGATTGAATATACAGCCCCCTGAACAGTAAAAGCTACATCGCCAACCTTTACAGATGTGCCGTCACTGATAAATACTTCTGTTTTCAACTCCGGATCAACCATTTTAAAGACTTCGAGCGCTACTTCTACTCCAGCCAGAATTCCATCCTCCTTGATCAGGAGCTTTGCAGCACCCTGTTTCGCTTCAGGAATGGTAGCAAGGGAGGTATGATCTCCGTCGCCGATGTCTTCTGCTAAAGCATCTGCGATAAATTTAGCAAGTAATTCTTTTTCTTCTTTCATAAACGCCGCTAAATTAACAAATACATTCTTTTGATGTAATTTGTTGAACCTTTATCCTCACAAATATGATATTTGTCACTTTGTATCCGGATAATTCAACCGTATATTTGCGCCGTGGAAACTAAAAAATTAGCACTTATTATTCTGGACGGTTGGGGCTATGGAAAAGCCGACAAGTCCAATGCAATACTTGCAGCGAATACTCCTTTCTTTAACGAACTGGTCGCTACCTACCCTAATTCAAAATTAGAAGCTTCGGGCATGGCAGTAGGTTTACCTGAAGGACAGATGGGTAATTCTGAAGTAGGACACATGAATCTGGGCGCAGGCCGGGTGGTATACCAGGAGCTTGGACGTATTCATAAAGCAGTTGATGACGGAGAACTTCTTACGAACCCAGTTCTGAAGGAGGCTTTTGACTATGCTAAATCAGAAAAGAAAAATGTTCATTTCATCGGGCTTCTTTCTGATGGCGGGGTTCACTCACACATCAAGCATATTTTCGGATTGTGCGATGCGGCAAAAGCAAATGATCTTGAGAATGTCTTTATTCATGCATTTCTTGACGGTCGTGATACCGATCCTAATGGCGGTGCAAATTATGTGAAGGCCCTTGAAAAACACATAGAAAATTCTCCTGTTAAAATAGCTTCTTTGATCGGAAGATATTATGCAATGGACAGGGACAATCGCTGGGAACGTGTCAAACAGGCTTACGACCTGCTTGTAAACGGCATAGGTAAGCCATGTACTGATTTTATTCCGGCTATTGAAGAATCATATAAAGAAGGCGTTACCGACGAATTTTTAAAACCTGTTGTAAAGGTCAATTCTGCAGGAAGTCCTCTTGCAACTATAAAAGCGGGAGATGTGGTGATTTGCTTCAATTTCAGGACAGACCGCGGAAGGGAGATCACTGTTGCCCTTACTCAGAAGCCTTTTCCTGAATATCATATGGAACCTCTTCCTTTACATTATATCACCATGACCAGTTATGATGATACTTTTAAAAATGTAAAGGTCGTTTTCACAAAAGAAGACTTAGTTGATACGCTTGGAGAAGTTCTGGGAAGAAGCGGAAAAACACAGGTAAGAATAGCAGAAACAGAAAAATATCCGCACGTCACCTTCTTTTTCTCCGGAGGCCGCGAAAAAGAGTTTGAAGGCGAAAAAAGGCTCCTTGTGCCATCTCCTAAGGTTGCTACATACGATTTAAAGCCTGAGATGAGCGCTGAAGGAATAAGAGATGCGATATGCGAAGAAATTCCGGAAAACAAACCTGACTTTATTTGTCTGAATTTTGCAAACCCTGATATGGTAGGTCATACCGGCGTTTTTCCGGCTGTTGTTAAAGCGGTCGAAACAGTAGACGGCTGTCTGAAAGAAGTTGTTGAATGCGGCCTTCAGAATGGTTATTCGTTCATTATCATCGCCGATCACGGAAATGCTGACTATATGGTCAACGCTGACGGCTCAGCAAATACAGCACATACCACCAATCTTGTTCCCTGTATTCTGATAGACAAGGATTATCATCAGGTAAAAGATGGCAAACTTGGCGATATCGCTCCTACTGTTCTGAAGATCCTGGGCGTGCCTATTCCTGAAAAAATGACAGGTAATGTTCTGGTCTGAAAAAACAGTCCTTATACTATTGAGTATCTGGCTTGCCGGATGCAAATCTGAAGATAAAGCTCCTGATGTCGTAAAGAATTATTTTGACATCAGGGGCTTTTTCAACTCAGAGGCTACGCGGCTGGGAAATAAAAACACAGTTGTACTGAAAACGGTTTCAGACAACCACTCGTCAGAGGAGAAAAAGGTTACGATAGCGGACTGGCAGAACGAACTGGAACTGTTTTCAGAATCAGACATCAATAAAGCTTCATGGAAAGACAGCTACAAGACCGAAAAGAAAAGTAACACGGTAATATATGTTGCTGCGGAACCTGGCTTACGTACCAGAAAGATAAGTATAACAAGATCTTTAGCCGGAAAAATAAGCCGTATTCAAATCGAAAACAAAGCGGAAAACATGCTTTATACTTCTGTTGAAAATCTGAATTATTATCCCGATTCTCTTTATATTATAGATAAATTTCAAAAGGTTAGAATATTAGGCCCACACCATTACATTATTACCGGGAAATTGAAATAAAGAATTATCTGATCTTTCAGTACCGGGTACCGCGGGAATAAAAAACGAAAAACCACTCCAACAAAAGGGGTGGTTTTTCGTTAAGGTGCAGTGATGAAATTACTTGCGATGAGATTAGTGACCGTTTTAAATTTGATTATTCTTCTTTCAACACTCAATGCATGTGCGGTTCAGCAACCTGTGCCTCAGTCTGTTGCTAAGCTGCCTGAGCCCCCTCCTCCTGCTTCTACTCCATTTCAGAAAGAATTCCTGCAAAGAATTAATGATATCCGCAGCAAAGGATGTAATTGCGGCAATACTTATATGCCTCCGGTACCCCCTGTAACCTGGAATATGCAACTGCAAATGGCCGCGATGGCACACGCAAAAGACATGAACAAAAATAAATATATCGGCCATATCAACCGTTCAGGAAAAAGCAGTAAGGATCGGATTGCAGCTGCCGGATACACTATTAATGGTTACAGAAGCTACGCAGTAGGAGAAAATATAGCCTGGGGACAGCGGAGCATTAAAGAGGTAATGACAGGCTGGATTCAGAGCGAAGGCCATTGCCTCAACATTATGAATAAATCGTATAAAGAGGTCGGAATCTACATGGAAAACTATTACTGGGTACAGGAATTTGGAGGAAGAAAATGAAATAAGAGGTTATGAATTATGAGTTATAGGTTATGGGTTCACTCATCACTCATAATCCATAACTCATAATTAATTTCCCTACCTGTCAAGATTTGCCATATATACTTTGGCTTTTTTCATTTCGTCGGTGATGTCTTTTCTGCCGGGATTAGCGTCGAGTAAACGCTGAAGATCAGCAATGCACGACTTAAATGCATTCTCCGCAACCGTTTTATCATAAAACTTAGGAATTTTCTGACCCTTTAAAATACCGAAATCGCGGTAGGCAATAGCCCTGTTCTGATATAATTTCAGATCATCGGCATTAAGTTCAATCGCCTTGCTGTAATCCATGATAGCGGCCTGAAGTAATTTTTCGCGCTCGGTATTTGAGGAGCTTAACTGGGTGCCTAATACATTCCTTGCTTTTGCCCGGTAATAATATGCGGAAACATTATTGGGACGGAGTGAGACAACCTGTCCGAATGTGCTGATAGCCTTGGTATAATCACCTGAATGGTAATACGAATAGGCCAGCATGTAAAGTACATCGGCGTTATTTGACTCTGTTGATAACGATTTTTCAAGATTAGTAACTGCTTCTTTAAAATTACCATCCATAAGCGCTTTCTGGCCCAACCTTACATAACTGTTTTTAATTTCCTGGTTCTGTTGTGCGTCTGAAACAACATTAAAAAAAAGTACAAAAGACAAAATTGATGCAATCACTTTCATTTGAAATATAAATTTAGAATCTTAACGAACGAATGGTTTTATTATTTCTGCTTTGTTATTTACAAACTTATAGAAAATTGTTTTATATGCAATTTTAAGAGCTGGCAGATAAATCAATTCAGATACTTTCATCATACTTAAAAGAAAAATGGATTTATCAGATACTGACGTCCAGGCTCCGGTAACATGATCTTTTTTTTCGCAACCATTCATAATGGGAATATAAATGTTCTAAGCCCTGTTTTGTTTTAGAATATTCTCATGAAGGAGCTAACTGACTTTTTTACAGCATTATTTTCTTACTTTTAACCCGGATTATATTGTTAGTAGATTTTTAATGTAATTCTTCTGATTGGCATAAGCATTGCACACTATAGGTCAGCAGAAAACTGTTAACATAAAAAGTATTAAACTGTCATATTGACGTTGAGAAAGGAATTGAATGAATTATTTGCTGGATTTTAATCAGTCGTTACCCATCATAAATGAAGATACCGAATTTTTCCCACTGATGTCTCAGGAAGATGAAGAGGAAATGAATAACGAACAAACCCCTGAGGTCTTATCAATACTCCCGCTGAGAAATACGGTTTTATTTCCGGGGGTGGTCATCCCCATCACAGTTGGCCGCGATAAATCCATCAAACTTATTAAAGATGCATATAAGGGAGGCCGTACAATAGGCGTGGTATCACAGAGAGATGTAGCTATAGAAGATCCTGCATTTACTCAATTAAATGAGGTTGGAACTGTCGCTCTGATCATAAAAATGCTGCAGATGCCCGATGGAAGCACCACTGTGATCATTCAGGGAAAACAGCGGTTCCGTCTGAAAGAAGAAGTCCAGTCGGAACCTTATATTAAAGCAACCGTTGATAAGTTTGAAGAGATACGTCCCAAGGTTGATAAAGAATTCAAAGCAATGGTGGGTTCTATTAAGGACATGGCCATGCAGATCATTCAGATGTCGCCCAATCTTCCAAGCGAAGCCAGCATCGCTATCAAAAATATAGAAAGTACTTCCTTTCTTATCAACTTCATTTCATCGAACATGAATGCTGATGTTCCGGTAAAACAGCAAATGCTGGAGCTTGCAAACCTTCGGGACCGTGCAAAAATGGTACTGGAGCAGCTTACCGGGGAGTTACAGATGCTCGAACTTAAAAACCAGATCCAGTCGAAGGTTCGCACGGACCTGGATAAGCAGCAAAGGGAATACTATCTTAATCAGCAGTTAAAGACCATCCAGGAAGAACTTGGTGGAAACTCTCCTGATCTTGAACTGGAGAACCTCAGAGAACGGGCGGCAAAGAAAAAGTGGAGCAAAGAGATACACAAGTATTTTGTAAAGGAACTCGACAAACTGGGCAGGATGAATCCGGCCGCAGCCGATTACTCCGTACAGGTAAATTATCTGGAGCTGGTACTTGAACTACCGTGGTCTGAATTTACCAAAGATAATTTCGATCTCAAAAGAGCTGAGCGTATTCTGGATAAGGATCATTACGGACTGGATAAAGTAAAGCGCAGGATTATTGAATATCTGGCAGTTTTAAAGCTGAAGAATAATATGAAAGCGCCGATTCTCTGCCTGGCAGGCCCTCCGGGAGTTGGCAAAACCTCCCTCGGTAAATCGATAGCCCGCGCATTAGGACGTAAATATGTCCGTATAGCATTGGGAGGTATTCGTGATGAGGCAGAAATAAGAGGACACCGTAAAACTTATATCGGGGCAATGCCCGGAAGGATTATTCAATCCCTTAAGAAGGCAGGGACTTCCAATCCTGTTTTTGTTCTGGATGAAATTGATAAAGTAGGCAATGATTTCCGCGGAGATCCTTCATCCGCCCTGCTGGAGGTTCTGGACCCTGAACAAAACAGTGCTTTTTATGATCATTATGTCGAACTCGATTACGATCTTTCGAGTGTGCTGTTCATTGCTACTGCTAATTCTTTAGCTTCTATTCAACCGGCCCTTCTCGACCGTATGGAGGTGATTGAAGTAAATGGCTATACTATTGAAGAAAAAATAGAAATAGCAAAACAACATTTACTTCCGAAGCAATTAGACCAGCACGGACTGAAAAAGAAAGATGTAGTACTCAAGGCCCCGGTAATCGAAAAGATCATTGAAGATTATACCCGTGAATCCGGAGTACGCGGACTTGAAAAGAAAATAGGTTCTGTAGTAAGGGGTATTGCTACTAAAATTGCCATGGATACAGAGCACAATCCGGCATTGAAAATAGCCGACATTGAAGCAATTCTCGGCCCTCCCGTATTCGATAAGGATCTTTATGAAGGAAATGAAGTTGCAGGAGTAGTTACAGGACTGGCCTGGACACAGGTAGGGGGAGATATCCTCTTTATAGAAGCAAGCCTGAGCCCTGGCAAAGGAAAACTATCCCTCACCGGAAATCTGGGGGACGTAATGAAAGAGTCGGCCACCATTGCCATGGCTTACCTGAGAGCACATTCTGAAAAGTTCGGTATCGATTACCGCTTATTCGAACAATGGGATGTACATGTTCATGTTCCGGCAGGCGCTACTCCTAAAGACGGACCTTCTGCGGGCATCACGATGCTTACTGCCCTGACTTCTGCGTTTACACAGCGCAGGGTAAAACCTAATCTTGCCATGACCGGCGAAATCACCTTAAGAGGCAGGGTTTTACCTGTTGGGGGTATTAAGGAAAAAATCCTTGCTGCCAAACGTGCAAATATTAAAGAGATCATTCTTTCAAAATCCAATAAAAAGGATATCCTTGAAATTAAAGAAGAATATATAAAAGATCTTTCATTTCACTACATAAGCGAGATGGAAGAAGTTATCGGTCTTGCCCTTACCAATGAAAAGGTAAAAGATCCGATCGATTTAAAAGTGAGGGAAAGCAGGGAGGTTCCGGTTTACCCGGTTTAAAGATTAAGCTGTTTATCGCTCTCTCATCTTCCATTGAAGAACAGTTTTATAGATAAAATTCATCTGTAACATAAAAAAGAAGCCGGAAATATTCCGGCTTCTTTTTTATGTTTGCATACTCATGAAAATCTTTAAGCCTGTTTTACTCGTCTGGAGCATCTGTTGCCCCTTATTTATACAAGCACAGAACTTCAGAAACGAATTCGGTTTCAGAAGCGATAACGATGCTTACCTGGCCGTTGGTCTTGACAGATATTATACCAACGGATTTTTTATAACCTTCCGCCATGCCCTTAAGCCCGGAAACCAGTCGGAGAAACTGGTAAAAAAGACATGGGAGGCAGAAGCCGGGCAATATATGTTTAACGCGCAGTCGGGATATGTTCCTGACATAAATTATGTTGACAGGCCCTTTGCGGCTTATTTATACGGCGGCATGAAGCTTAACTGGTTTCTGAAAGATGAACAGGTATTCCGCGTATCCCTTGATGCCGGAACTATAGGCCCAAATGCCCTGGGAGAAGACGCACAAAAACTGCTTCATAAAATTGCGGGCTTCTATGAACTAAACGGATGGCAATACCAGATCAATAATGAATTCGGTGTAAATACAGGTCTGGATTATACACGCCTCCTGGCACGGCCTTCTGTTAATACTGATTTCAGTTTTAACGGATATGCTCATGTGGGTACCACTTTTTCGGGGGCAGGGGCGGGAATTCTTTTCAGGGCGGGCAATATCAATAAATTGTTTAACTCGGTAAGTACAAACAGCCGCATTTCAAATTCTGTTACCGACAGCGTTCCTTCCGGGGAACTCTTCTTCTTTGCAGAACCTTCCTTTCATTATGTAGCATATGATGCAACAGTACAGGGAGGCCTGTTCAATGATGACAAGGGGCAGGTAACCTTCACCCCTAACCGCATCGCCTTTTTTCAGGAACTGGGCGTTAAGTATGCCAGTAAAAGATGGACTTTAAATTTTTCAGTAATTTTCAGGACCAAAGAAATTAAGTCGCAGGTGCATGCGCATCAGTATGGATCGGCAGGGATATTTTACCGTTTTGGGGAGAAATAAAGCTTCTTCAGATATCCTGAAGTTCTCTTCAGGCGCCCTGAATTTCTTCATATATTACTCCTGAAGTTGGCGTTTCGTTAAGCTCCAGACGCTTTAACAAGGGCAACCCCGGTTTTATTTTTTCCCATAACCATGCTGCAAGCAATTCACTGGTAGGGTTTTCAAGTCCGGGAAGATCATTGAGAAGCTTATGATCGATTGAATCTATTACCGGGTCTATGATCCTTTTTAATTCATTAAAGTCTACAAGCCAGCCCAGTTCGGCATCAACATCACCTTCAAGGAAAACTGTCAGCTTATAGGTATGTCCATGCAGGTCACCGCATTTATGGCCTTTAGGTACCTTAGGCAGAAAATGGGCAGAATCGAAATAAAATTGCTTATATATAATCATTTCAGTAGGGCGCAAAAATGCAATAAAACCAGGTATTTAAAAATGATGCAGATCAAATTAATAATCATAATAATCAGTATACCTTTTGGTAAACAAAAAACCACCTGTCTTTCTTACAGATGGCTTTTATATATTTACTGAAGGACGTCTCTTATGCCAAAAGCTTTCTTGCATCTTCAAAAGCCAGGGCATGAGAATCAGCCACAGCTTTATAAGTTACATATCCATCCAGGGTATTGATCCCTTTAAGCAGGGCTTCATTTTCAAGACTTGCTTTTTTGAAGCCCTTATTGGCAATCTGCACGGCGTAGGGCACGGTAACATTTGTTAATGCAATGGTAGAAGTTCTCGGAACAGCACCTGGCATGTTGGCAACCGCATAGTGAACAACTCCATGTTTTATATAAGTTGGGTTATCATGTGTGGTAATCCGGTCGGTGGTCTCAAAAATTCCACCCTGGTCGATAGCGATATCAACAAGAACAGAGCCCTGCTCCATCGACATAACCATTTCCTCTGTAACAAGTTTCGGAGCCTTCGCTCCGGGAATTAATACAGCGCCTATTACCAGGTCGGATTCCTGTACAGCATGCGAAATGTTGTAAGGATTAGAGATCAGGGTAGTAATCTGATATCCAAAAATGTCATCAAGCTGGCGCAGCCTGTCGGGGTTAACATCAATAATGGTAACGTCGGCGCCAAGCCCTATTGCTATTTTCGCTGCATTGGTTCCGGCAACTCCTCCGCCGATAATGGCAACTTTGGAACGTTTTACTCCGGGCACGCCTGAAAGAAGGACACCTTTCCCGCCATGTAGCTTTTCGAGAAACTGTGCTCCAATCTGCGCAGACATACGGCCTGCCACTTCGCTCATCGGAGTTAATAACGGCAGGGAACCATTGCCGAGTTGTACAGTTTCATAAGCAATACCTATTACTTTATTTTCAATAAGCGCTCTGGTAAGCTCAGGCTCGGGAGCAAGATGCAAATAAGTAAACAGGATGAGGCCCTCCCTGAAATACTTATATTCAGACGGCACCGGCTCTTTAACTTTCATTACCATATCCATTGTCCAGGCCTCTTCGGCCGTTTCAACAAGTATAGCTCCGGCCTTCCGGTATTCCTCATCAGTAAAACCTGAGCCATTTCCGGCACCTTTTTGAATGAATACTTCATGTCCGAAACGGACGAGGTGGATGACACCGGCAGGCGTTATAGCCACCCGGTTTTCATTATTTTTAATTTCTGCAGGGACTGCAATTCGCATAAAACTTTAATTTTGATTGTAAATAAAAATACTTTTGCAAATAGTATCAGAAAAGTGTTGCAAAGATAACATTCTGTAAATCTTTGATGCAAGAAATAC
>JAATFW010000160.1 GCA_015654985.1 Sphingobacteriales bacterium
AGGAACTGCATCGGCCTGCGTTCAAGCAGCCTGTGCCACGTCTTTTCTGAGGCATGAGGAGTAAACACAGGTGCCAGAGGCATTGCTTCTGCAGGCTCATTTGCAAGCAGGGTTCCCTTTGCCATTGTTTTGGCAAGGTTCCAGGTCATTACGATTACCCCTGCCAGATATAATGTTCCCCCAACTGCCCTGAAAATATGCATGGGGATAACAGCCAGTGTCGTTTCAAGAAAATTCGGATATTTAAGCATTCCCTCCTGAGTAAACTCTTTCCACATCAGGCCCTGTGTGAAGCCCGACCAGTACATCGGAATAGCATAAAAAAGGATCCCCAGGGTACCGATCCAAAAATGAAAATTAGCCGCTTTTTTAGAGTGCAGCTCTGTCTGATAAATACGCGGAATCAACCAGTAAAGAATAGCAAAAGTCAGGAAACCATTCCATCCAAGCGCTCCTACATGGACGTGAGCTACAATCCAGTCGGTAAAATGAGCAATTCCGTTAATCTGTTTCAATGAAAGCATTGGCCCCTCAAAAGTTGCCATACCATAGGCGGTTAATCCCACCACCATAAATTTCAGCCTGGCATCCTCTCTTACTTTATCCCATGCTCCCCTGAGAGTAAGTAACCCATTGATCATACCTCCCCAGCTTGGTGCGATCAGCATAATGGAAAATGCAACTCCTAATGATTGGGCCCACGTGGGAAGCGAAGAGTATAAAAGATGATGAGGCCCCGCCCAGATATAGATAAATATCAGCGACCAGAAGTGAAGGATACTTAACTTATAGGAATATACAGGACGATTGGCCATTTTGGGAAGGAAATAATACATCATTCCCAGGTATGGAGTAGTTAAAAAGAATGCCACGGCATTATGTCCGTACCACCATTGTACCAATGCATCCTGAACACCTGCATACAGGTAATAACTCTTAAAAAAAGAGATTGGTAATTCAAACGAATTTACGATATGGAGAACGGCAACCGTTACAAATGTGGCTATGTAAAACCAGATAGCCACATACATATGCCTTTCACGGCGCTTGATGATAGTGCCAAACATGTTGATCCCGAAAACCACCCATATCAGTGTGATGGCGATATCAATAGGCCATTCCAGCTCAGCATACTCATGAGACGTGGTCAAGCCCAGGGGAAGAGTAATTGCAGCAGCAACAATAATGATCTGCCAGCCCCAGAAATGGATAGTGCTTAATAAATCACTGAACATGCGGGCTTTTAATAAACGCTGAAGCGAGTAATAAACTCCCATAAAAATGCCGTTGCCTACGAAAGCAAAGATCACAGCATTGGTATGCAAAGGCCGTATCCTCCCGAATGTGGTGTACTGCGAGTGCATATTTAATCCCGGCTTAAATAATTGCATAGCTACCAAAAGCCCCACGGTCATTCCAACGATGCCCCAAATTACTGTAGCGATACCGAAGTTTCTGACAATCCTGTTGTCATAGTTAAATTTCTCAAGCTGCATAAATCAAATGGATAGAAATGTTTTCTTATTGTCAAAATTACGCTGTTGCAACTCCTATTTTAATGACGGCAGTTGGATCAATATCTGACATTCGTCACTTTTTCTTACGCGGCAATGAACAAAGTTCTGTCATGCATTTATCAGCGTGCTGATAAGGCAATACTAAATTCTACTCCTCCTGCTGACGGGTATATAATCCGCTCAGGGCAATCTCTTATGCGCCGTCCGGAGATCAAAGAAGTAACGGTAATATCTAACAAAATCATTACACTTTATTCCTGTAAATTGAAAATGAATTCTTTATCTTAGACTTATATTTTGCGGGAATTAACAATAG
Organism: Sphingobacteriales bacterium; assembly: GCA_015654985.1. Lineage (GTDB taxonomy): Bacteria > Bacteroidota > Bacteroidia > Sphingobacteriales > Sphingobacteriaceae > Arcticibacter. Next base: position 1,834 of record JAATFW010000160.1, read on the forward strand.
TATAATACGGTCAGCATTTTATGAAATCAAAATTCTTCTCCGACAAAGCTATTTCAGCCAGTTTAGGACTGTTACTGCTCCGGATTGTATCCGGAGGCACCATGATGACACATGGATTATCAAAACTTCAGAATGTACTTTCGGGGAACACGGCCTTTGCTGATCCGATCGGCATAGGGGCATTGCCTTCGCTTTATCTGACAATATTCGCCGAGGGACTGTGTGCTGCCCTAATTGTTTTAGGCCTGGTTACCAGAATTGCGCTCATTCCTCCTATAGTAACTATGCTGGTTGCCTTCTTTATTGTGCATGGTGCTGATGCTTTTAATATCAGGGAATTATCTTTTCTGTTTCTGGGAATGTTTGTCACTCTGTTCTTTACAGGTCCAGGAAAATTTTCAATCGACAACCGTATTAAATAAGGCAATTACTGTTTTTCTTCTTCGGGCTTGTCGTCATCAAAAAGCATTCTGACTCCAGGGGTATGAACATCATCGTGCTGACCATTTCTGGAGGCCCAGAAGAAAGCTCCAAGGAATATAAGCGCCATGAAAAGGCTGCATCCAATCAGGAAATATAAAATGTTCATTTCAATTTATTCTTTTTAGCCAGATAGCGGTTGGCGATATTTGTAAATGTAACAATTGTAACCGTACTTAAAGGCATTAATACAGCCGCCGTAAGCGGCGAAAGTTTACCCTGAACGGCAAAATAAACTCCGATCAGATTATAAACAGTGGCAATAGCAAAGCTGAACCGGATAATCCTGACTGCGCTTTTTGCATGGCTGATAAACTGCGGGATCTTATAAAGCGAATCTCCTTTTAATATCGCATCGCAACCAGGAGTAAAATTATTAATATTATCCGTTACTGCCACGCCCAGATCACTGTGCCGTAAAGCTCCGGCATCATTTAATCCATCTCCAAGCATCATCACGGTATTCTGCGACCACTGAAGCTTTCTGATATAATTGAGCTTATCGTGAGGGCTCTGCTTAAAGAGCATGGGGACGTTCTCCGGAAATATGGAACTTAAATTTTTTCTTTCAGAGGAAGTATCTCCTGAAATCAAATGCATCCTGAATTTAGGTTTCAGTGAATCGATCAAACCTTTCAGTTCATTACGCCACTGCTGCTTTATTTTGAAGAATCCTTTATACCGCCCGTTAATGCTGATATGTACGCTTGAAGAATTGTCAGAAGGCAAAGAATCAGGCGCAATGAACGAACGGCTTCCCAGTCTGACCTCCTGGTCCTCAATCATAGCGAATATCCCTTTACCTGCTATCTCCTGATAGTTCTCAACCGGCAAGATATGTTTTACAGCCAGCCACTTAACAATTTCACGGCTTAAAGGATGCGATGAATTCCTCGCCGCCGAGGCAACTAAGGCCTCTTCGTATAAATTCAGCCGTCCGGTGAAAGAAAGATTGACAACATTCGGACAGGTTATCGTACCTGTTTTATCAAAAACTACCGTATCTATTCTTGCCAGTTGCTCAACTACATCAGTATTTTTAAGATAAAAATCATTCTTATCAAAAAATCCAAGAACAGTAGACAATGTTAAAGGAGTACTAAGGGCCAAAACACAAGGACAGGCGACAATTAGTACGGCCGAGAATGAATCCCACGCTCTGGAAGAATCACCAAGAAAATACCAGGCTCCTGCAGCAGTAAAGGCAATAATCAAAACTACAGCACTAAAATAACGGGCGATGGTATCATTGAAATTTTTGATTTTACTGTCCTCCCGGCTGAATGTTTCATTATTCCACAACCTGGTCAGGTAACTTTGCGATACAGGCTTTACTATTTCCATTTCCAGCGCCTCACCGATCTGGCGGCCTCCGGCATAGATTATCTCACCAAGCACCTTCGTTACAGGTTGCGACTCCCCGGTAACAAAACTAAAATCAAAGTAGCCTTCGCCTTTCATCAGGATAGAATCGGCCGGAACGATCTCATTATTTCTTACAAGGACCCGGTCGCCGATATTCAGATCATTAATCGGAATCGGTTTTTCCTCTCCGTCATTAATAAGGGTAACTGCTACAGGAAAGTACGAACGGTAATCCCGGTTAAATGAGATATGATTATAAGTTCTTTGTTTTACCCATCTGCCCATTAGCAGAAGAAATACCAGGCCGCTCAGCGTATCGGTAAATCCCGGCCCCGAGCTGCTCAAAATCTCAAAAGCAGAGCGAATAAACAGTACCGCAATAATTATTGCAAGCGGAGTGTCAAGATTAATGACCTTTTGCCTCAGACTTCCCCAGGCTGATATAAAAAAGTCCCTGCTGCAATAAAAGGTGACTACAATGGCCAGGACAAGGTTCAGCCAGCCGAAAAGTGATTGAAACTGATGTTCGAAGGACGATAGCCCCAGATATTCGGGAAAGCTGAACAGCATTACATTCCCCATACAAAAACCGGCTACGGCTATCTTTTTGATAAGGCCGCGGTTTTCAGAGCCTTTATTCTCTTTAACAATATCCTGCAGGCTGATTAAAGGCTCATATCCAACAGACACCATTAATTCAACCAGCATTTTAAGAGATATCTCGTTATGATTGAACGTAACGGCGACCTGTTTCTTCAGAAAATCAACACGTGCCTGCAAAATTCCTTTGTTTAATTTATGCAGATGCTCCAGGAGCCACAGGCACGAACTGCAATGAATTGCCGGAACATAAAAAGTGATCAGAGTAACGTTCTTATCGGTATAATCAACCAACTGAGAAAATATCTTCGGCTCATTTAAAAACTCAAAATGCTGCTCAGCCTCCTGCTTTTGCTGACCAGGCGACTGATTATAAGTATAGTAATTACATAGATTATTTTGCGACAGCACCTGGTATACGCCCTTACATCCGGCACAGCAAAACTGTTTATCATCGGCAACATACAGATCTCCTGATATGCTGTTTCCGCAATGATAACATAGAGCATCAGTAGAAGTAGCTGAAGATTTCATTAATCTGTATTTATTCTTTCAAAAATGCATTATAAGTTCAAACATCAGAATGATTGGGGTTAGCGCAAATTATGATCTCCGTCATTAAAAAGACGTCCATTCGGTCTCTTTTCAACCTCCAGCCGCCTGTTATAAACCACCGGGATTTCTGCTCCTTATTTCAGGCGCCAGAGTTACGTGGCAAGATCCCAAAGCTACATGACAATAATCAAAGAGGAATATGATCTATATCATTTACAACATCATAACCTAATCCTTTATTTGTACAATAATAATTGGTGAAACGGGAATGGCAAGTTGAAAATTATCTCTTAATTAATCTGAGATGGAAAAGACACAATTTAATCATTTATTGACCAGTCAGAGCAGGTATCTGGCCCCGCAAGCGCTGAAATTTACTAAAGACGCCGATGATGCTAAAGATCTTATTCAGGATACTTTATTGAAAGCAATTCTTAATTCAGATAAATTTTGCGAAGGCACTAATTTTAAGGGATGGTTATATACCATTATGAAAAACCTGTTTGTTAACAATTACAGAAGGCGTAGTTTCCGTACTTGTTCTATCGATACTGAAGAAACAAAGGAACTTCAGGTTGAAAACCGGGGGGAATCAAATATGCGTATTGAAGGAATTAAAGCGGCACTGAACCGGCTTCCCCGCCAATATTATCAGCCATTTGCCATGTATATTGATGGCTATAAATATCATGAGATCACGGAAAGCCTGCTGGTTCCCCTGGGAACAATAAAGAACAGGATCCATGTCGCCCGAAAAATCCTGAAACAAACCGTTATATAATAATTATATATACAGAGCTTGAATTAATTCATTAAGCCGCAATTAAATCGAAAGCCAAAACGTCCGGCACCTAACTCCGGGCGTTTTTTTTTGCTACAGTCACTGCCCTTTTTAGTATTCATTTCTAACTAACTGACAGTGGTTTAAGGATGAGAAAAGAAAAGAATTAAACTTTATTTTTAATTTCAGAAGAAAAGAAAATCTGCGGTTCTATTAAAATATAAATGCCCTAACAGGCTTATTTTCAATTTTACAGCCCCCGGAAGCATCAATTTTAACAAAATGTCAATGTATACTCCGCAGATGCCTGCCATCTGCTACCACGCACCTTTCAGTGTACTGAACCTTAGCTCGTTATGGCGCAGATATTGCTATAAAAAAGGTAAAGAACTAAAACACATTTACTATGATTCTAAAAACTTACACTCATCCACAATTTAAGTCAAAACTTAGTTTTGAAGAAAAGAGAAAATCCGACGCATTGGTTTATATCATCCTCGCGGCGATTGTTCTCATTCTATCAATAATTTTCTCTGTTTGAGAAGAGCGGCGGGAAATTAAAACCGGGCTAAGCGCCCGGTGGGATTTGTTGGTGCGCTTCAGGCTTCAGCCAGAGCGCCTATAACCATCTGCTTCAGCATCGCTTCTATTTCAAGCAGCTCATCAAAGAGCCTATGCAGGTATTGCTCTGTTTGATTATTAATATGGCCTATCAACTTTTTATAATATTCAATCCCAAGCAATAATTGCTCTTTAAACTTTTCGAGTTGCTTAAGCTTTTTAGCATCGTAGTTCTTCAGATGCTGTAGAATATCTTTTTTAAGATAATCTACATAGAGATTAAGCTCATTAATAAACATATTCGGCCTGTTTACCCCCTGAAGGAGATTGAGTTTTCCATAAATATGCTTCACCATTTCATCCAGTGAAAATACTTTCGAAAAGTAAGCCAGATTTGGCCCGGGGCAAATTGCAACCGCTTTACTTTCTTTCCTTTTCAGTATATCATTCTTAATGTAAGCCGAAGCGCATAACCCTTCACACAGACATAACTTCTCAATAACAGCATCATGCTGCGCTTTATACTCATCTTCAGACAAGCCCATACTGTCAAGCTGTTTTATCTTGAGGTTCTGGTATTCTCTTGAGGCAGTACAAATAGGCTGCTCAGTAAACTCAGTATTTGAAACAAGGAACTTCTTTTTACATGGACTTCCAGGCCTCCCGAGAGTTATACGTTCTAACCTTTCCTTTTCGGCGGTGCTTTTCCTGTAATTATTAAAGGGAATGCCCAAAGGCGAGGCACCGCTTAAATAGAAGTCGGAAGAATCAGAATCAACCAGGTTAGCAAGCGTATCTTCATCGACGTTCGTAACTTCGGGAACTAACAGGAACGGACTGCCCCATCCGGTAGCATCCAGTTGATAATAATTCAGAAGGAAGTTGTTTTCTTCAGCTGTACCTATTCCGCCCTGTACCGTAATCCGCGTTTTGGGGGCTGAAACAATGTCTATATCCTTTGTTTTAAGAGCCGCCTGATAGATATTGAAAATATCGGCTATCATCTCCTGCCTCTTAATCTTAAACTCTTCAAGAATAGGCCCCAGTAAATATCCTTCGGTAGCAAAAGCATGCCCACCGCAATTCAGCCCCGATTCAATTCTGAATTCAGAAACCCAAAGACCCTTTTTCGCCAGGAATTTTGCCTGGATGAATGCTGAACGAAAATCACTCACTTTGAGGATAACCTTCTTATTTAATTTTTCTTCGGCATCAGGGAAAAAATCCTGAAAGGTTTCAAGATAGCTATAAAGCCGGGGGTTCATACCTGCCGACATCACAATAGACGAATTCAAATCACTGTAAGCAAATCCCCGCAAAGCTGCCAGCGCATCTGTATTTTGGTCACCTGTAGTTTCTCCGTTAGCCAAATAATTCATCTTATCGACTTTCGACATAATATTTACATCGATAGCTCCTTTCACCATATCCCTTTTCAGCTCCTGTTCCTGCTTTTCCCTTTCAGCGGCATCAACAACAGAAAGCATCTTCCCATAGCGGACCTTAAGGGCCGAAGAATCGGGCAAAAGATCGAAATAACGGGTCAGATCAGTTCCGGGAGTAAAAGATTGCTGCTGTAACTCTGCAAACTGCTGATTTACTTTCCTGTTTACCATATTAAGGTAAGCAGTTATCCTCTTTGCCCTAAAATCAGATGCATCCGGATCAATCGGCTCATAAATCTCATGGTCCTTTTCGGTATGAAATTTCCTCATCCTCTCGATCAGTATATCATCTACTACAGAAAGCACGGAAGAAATACCGTAACGTGCAACTTTAAGAGGAGTGTCTATAGTAAATCCCAGACCCAAAACCGGGATATGAAATGTATGACTCATTGAAATATTGGTATTAAATGTATTTTACAAAAGACTGTATAATTTTAATATTAAAACATGACGAGGATCACATTTTAGGGTAATGCTTATTATTAATAACGAGCAGGAAGAAAAGCTAATTTGATTTCTGACAATACGTTAGCTCTGATTGTCGCCTGAACTTTCCCTCAGTCCAGTCGATTAGTTTCCAATCCGGAATTTTTATTTTCACCTGGCCGGGCGCTGAAATAACGTCCCCCCGCATCCCGGTCCATCATTGGAATTCATGGTGTGAGGCCACCCGGCCTCCCTCCTTTTATCCCCCGGCATTCATCTCCATCTATCCTTTTCCGTTCAATTTTTCCAAACATTTTCTCAGCGAAATGCTTTCTAATTCCGTATGAATGTAACTATATACCCCGGCTCTCCATATCCCCTGGGTGCCACCTGGGATGGCAAAGGCGTTAACTTCGCTTTATACGCCGAAAATGCTTCAGGCGTCGACCTGTGTCTGTTTAAAAATACTGAAAGCCATGCCGAAGATATTAAGATAAAAATAAAGGAACGCTCGCATCAGGTATGGCATGTTTATATCCCCGGCCTTAGTCCCGGCCAACTATATGGCTACCGGGTATATGGGCCTTATGAACCCGAAAACGGACACCGGTTTAACGCAAACAAACTTTTAATGGACCCCTATGCCAAAGCAATAGCAGGAACTATCCGGTGGCATAATTCGCTCTTCGGATATCAGATAGGACACCCCGACGAAGATTTAAGTTTTAGCGAGGAAGACAGCGCTCAATATATTCCAAAATCAGTAGTAATAGATCCCTCCTTCGATTGGGAAGACGATAAAGCCCTGAAAATCTCCTATCATAAATCCATAATTTATGAAGCACATTTAAAAGGGTTTACCAAGCTCCATCCCGGTATTCCCGAAAACATCAGAGGCTCATATGCAGCCATGGGCCACCCGGTATCAATTAATTATCTGAAAGGACTGGGGATCACAGCCATTGAATTAATGCCGGTACATCATTTCGTAAAAGATTCTTACCTGGAAGAAAAGGGACTTACTAATTACTGGGGCTATAACACAATCGGTTTTTTTGCTCCCGACGTTCGTTATTCAAGCAGCGGAAATTTAGGCCAGCAGGTCAGCGAGTTCAAACAAATGGTAAAAGAGCTTCACAGGGCAGGCATTGAAGTAATTCTCGATGTAGTTTATAACCACACGGCGGAAGGCAATCAGCTCGGGCCTACCCTTTCGTTCAAAGGGATAGATAATTTTTCTTATTACCGGCTCACCGAAGATAATAAACGTTACTATATGGATTATACCGGTACAGGGAACACCCTGAACGCACAGATGCCCGGTGTACTCCGCCTCATTATGGATAGTTTGCGCTACTGGATCATAGATATGCATGTAGACGGCTTCCGCTTTGATCTTGCCTCCACTCTTGCACGCGAATTACACGAGGTTGACCGTCTGAGTTCATTTTTCGATATTATTCATCAGGACCCGGTTATCTCACAGGTAAAACTTATTGCCGAGCCATGGGATATCGGCGAAGGCGGGTACCAGGTTGGTAAATTTCCGCCGGGCTGGGCCGAATGGAACGGAAAGTACCGGGATTGCCTTCGCGATTACTGGAGAGGGGCCGATAGTATGCTCGGCGAATTTGCAGAACGTTTTACCGGAAGCTCAGATCTTTATAAAGATGACAACCGGAGCCCGACGGCAAGTATTAATTTTATTACTGCCCACGATGGCTTTACCCTGAACGATCTGGTTTCTTATAACGAAAAGCATAATGAAGCCAATGGTGAAGACAATAACGACGGAGAAAGCCATAACCGCTCCTGGAATTGTGGAGTTGAGGGCCCAACAGACGATCAATCGGTTATAGACTTACGAAACCGCCAGAAGCGCAACTTCCTGACATCCCTCTTTCTCTCCCAGGGAGTGCCCATGCTGGTTGCCGGCGACGAATTCGGCCGTACCCAGAATGGCAATAACAATGCGTACTGTCAGGACAATGAGATTTCGTGGTTAAACTGGCCAGAAGCTGATAAGGACCTGCTTGAATTTACCCGTAAGCTGATCCATCTAAGAAAAACACATCCTGTGTTCAGACGCCGCGGGTGGTTTAGCGGACGGCCAATTAAAGGAATCGGACTTGAAGACATCGCCTGGTTTTTACCGGAAGGAAGAGAAATGCCTGATGAAAGCTGGAATCATGATTTTGCAAAATCGCTTGGAGTATTTCTGAATGGAAAAGGGATCAGAGCCGTTGGACCTAAAGGAGAACAAATACTTGACGACAGCTTCTATATCATTTTCAATGCCCACTATGAGCCCATTGATTTTATTTTACCTCCCGGCAAATATGGAAAACAATGGACAAAGATCCTTGACACCAGTGAAAACACGATCTCAGAAAAAGGAGAGACATTTAAGCCCAAAGATTCAGTAAGAGCAGAAAGCCGCTCTGTAGTACTACTGAGACAACCGCATAAGTAAGACAGAGTGAAAATGACATCTGAGATTCTGAATAACTATCATCCCGGTTTAGTTTTCAACAGCCGGGGCCTGGCAGAAATTGTACTTTGGGCTCCCTGTTTAAAAAAGGCCGAAGTTACCTTACCTTCAAAAGGTATTACTTTTCCTTTAATCAGGGAAGAGTTGGGTTACTGGACCGCCGTAAGCGATCGGATAAAGCCGGGAGACCTCTATGAATTTTTTCTCGACGGAGAAAAAAAGAGGCCCGACCCGGCCTCTCTTTCCCAGCCGTCAGGACTGCATGGCCCGTCTATGGCCCTTAATTTAAAAGATTTTATATGGCAAGATGGGTCCTGGCAAAACATGCCTTTGAAAGAATACCTGTTCTACGAAATCCATACAGGCACTTTTACGCCTGAGGGAACTTTTGCCGCTATAGAAGAAAAGCTTGATTATTTAAAAGAGCTGGGGATAACAGCCATCGAAGTGATGCCGGTTGCCCAGTTTTCAGGCAAACGTAACTGGGGATACGACGGAGCAGCGCCATACGCTGTTCAGAACTCTTATGGCGGCCCACAAGGGCTGCAACATCTTGTTAATGCCTGTCATCTGAAAGGATTGGCTGTTGTTCTCGATGTTGTATATAACCACCTGGGACCTGAAGGTAATTATCTGCCTGATTTTGGTCCCTACTTCACCAAAAAATATAATACCCCATGGGGGAATGCTATTAATTTCGACGACGAATACTGCTATGGGGTTCGTCAGTATTTTATAAACAATGCTTTGATGTGGCTCCGGGATTTTCACATCGATGCACTTCGTATGGATGCCGTTCATTCCATTAAAGATTTCAGCCCCACGCATATTCTAAGGGAAATCAAACAGCAGGTTGACCTCCTTATGGAAGAAACCGGGCGAAAACACTACCTCATCGTAGAACTCGACCTCAATGATTCGCGATATATTAATCCTATTGAACAGCAGGGATTTGGCATAGACTCCCAATGGATAGACGAGTTCCACCATGCCCTGCGGGTAACCGCCGGCGAAGCAAAAAATGGTTACTACTCCGACTTCGAAGGTATTTCCGATCTTGCCAGGGCATACAAAGACGCCTATGTTTTTGACGGCCGGTATTCGTCGTACCGGAAGAAATTCTTTGGAATAAAAGCCTCCGGCAACCCCGGGCAACAATTTATTGTCTTCTCTCAAAATCACGATCAGGTGGGAAACCGCATGTTTGGCGAACGCACCAGCCAGTTGCTCAGTTTCGAAATGCAGAAACTAATGGCCGCCGCAGTGCTTATGAGTCCTTACCTGCCCATGCTCTTTATGGGTGAAGAATGGAGCGAGCCTCATCCTTTTCTTTATTTTGTAAGCTATGAAGATCAAGAACTTGCCAAAGCAGTCAGCAGGGGACGGAAAGAAGAATTTGCGGCATTCCATGCCCGGGGAGAAGCTCCCGACCCCATTTCTGAAGGCACCTTTCTGCAATCAAAACTACAATGGGACCTGCTGAAGCAGGGGCCTCATCAGACCATGCTGAATTATTATAAAGCTTTGATCTCCTTACGGAAACAACATCCGGTACTTCGCCGTCCTGAAAGAGAAAATCTGAAGGTAAGTGCAAATGAAACAACAGAAACGCTGGTGCTGCACAGATGGCAACACGATGAACAGGTTCTGTGCCTGATGAATTTCTCTCAGGAAAAACAGGAGATTACGCTTCCCGGCCCCGAAACACAGTGGAAGAAACTAATTTATTCAGCAGACACGCTATGGAACGGCAAGGCCAGCCCGGCAGAAAATTTTCGCGGAAAAGACATCATTATGCTTGAACCCGAATCGGCATTAGTGCTCGGCCGGCGTTATTCTTAATCCGGAAACAGAAATGTATTTATTAATCAGTTTTAATTATTCATACTAATTATTACATTTGACCGCCGCTGATTTTCTCAGCCGATGTAGCTCAGTTGGTAGAGCAACGCACTCGTAACGCGTAGGTCGCAGGTTCGATCCCCGTCATCGGCTCTTACAGCTATTTGCCTTAACAGCACAAATTTGTATCAGTCTCTCATCTTCCTTTGAAGAACCGTTTTATAGATAAAAAAAGGCAAAACAGGTAAAACAACAAGATTATTCAATAGTTTTAATCCAGAATACCTGATACAAACACATTAATCTGTTGAAACTTCTGCATGGCACTCAATCCCATCTCTACATACCGTTTACAATTTCAAAAGGAATTTACATTTGAAGATTTTGAGCGTATCATCCCATATCTTCAAAAACTTGGGGTAAGCACCATTTATGCATCTCCTGTATTTGAAGCCATGCCCGGAAGCACACATGGATATGATGCGCTGAATCCGCACCGTATCAACCCGGAGATCGGCACAGAAGATCAGTTAAAGGACCTGAGCCGGAAGCTTAAAGAAGAAGGCATAGGCTGGATGCAGGATATTGTTCCTAACCACATGGCCTTCAGTCCTGACAATCCCTGGTTAATGGATGTACTCGAGAAAGGGCCTCTGTCTTTTTATGCTTCATTTTTTGATACAGCACTTACCAGCGAGCTTTATAAGGGACGACTGATGGTCCCTTTTCTGGCAGGGTCACAGGAAGAGATTATAGAGAATGGAGAACTAAAGCTGGAATATAAGAAAGGACGCTTTTTCTTTAATTATTTCGATGCGCTGTATCCCCTTATTCCCGGCTCTTATTTAAAAATTCTAAGATATAAAGTAAAGAAACCTTCGGAATCGCTGAACCGGTTGACTTCCCAGATGCAGCAGATCCATCAGATAGAGGATGCTGCAATGTATGCAGATAGCTGGAACGAATTCCTGCTGCAG
>JAATFW010000142.1 GCA_015654985.1 Sphingobacteriales bacterium
AGATTCCATGGATCGGGAATGTCTGGCCGCTGAACGTTTTTATTCCGTCAAAGCTTTCTGCACACTCGGGGCTCCATCGTTCTTTGCTTTTTGAAGCACTTCCCGGTTATCTTTATCCTTAAAATCTTTTTTCAAAGCGGTAATGGCTGCGGCACGTACATAAGAACGGGGATCGCTGGCAGCCATGCTTTTTATTTTATCATAAACAGATGTTTTTTCTGCATCATTCAGCTTACTGCTGAAATTTACCGCCATCCTTCGCAATTCCCAGCTCTTATCATCCAGCACTTTCGCCATAGCATCCCTTGCCGGTTTCTCCTGGCCCATTTTCTCAAAGGCCTGTACTGCCTCGAGCCGGTCCATAAACAAAGGGGCATGTGTGTATTGAAAGATATACTGCTGCAGGGTTTTGTTTTCCTTCTTTTCGGCAAGGAGATATTTCTCTGCATCAACGTTTATCAGGGCGGGCTCGTGTAAAACACTAAAGCTGAATGTCTGAGTCTGTTGCTCAAGAACCACTTCATTGCGCTGGTATGTATCGTCCGCATACACATCAATAGCCAACGGCAAACGGTAAAGCGGGATTTTATTCAGGTCCTGTTGCTGGGTTATAGTTACCAGCACCTTTTTCTCCGCAGTATCGTAACGGCTGTCGATCTTTAATACAGGATGACCGGAGGCTAAAAACCACTGGTTGAAGAACCAGTTCAGGTCCTGGCCTGTCACTTCCTCAAAAGCCATACGCAGATCATTTATTTCGGCTGTCTTATAAGCATTCCGGGTAAGATATAAATTCAGTGCTTTGAAAAAAGCATCATCGCCTACCGTCTTGCGAAGCATATGAAGGATCCTGCCGCCTTTCTGATAAGAGACCGCATCAAACATTTGCTCCTTGTCTGAATAGTCATAACGGATTACATCTTCCTGCTTTCCCCTGTCAAAACTGAGATAGGCCTTGAGATCTTTCCAGCCTGTGTAATCAGCATAGTCACGGCCATATTTATACTCGTTCCAGAGGTACTCCCCATAGGTTGCGAAAGATTCATTAAGAGGAAGGTTAGCCCATGATTCTGCTGTTACCAGATCGCCAAACCAATGATGAAATAATTCATGGGAAATAATGTCTTCATTGCTTTCATCCAGGTATTGATCTTTAGTCATATTCATCCTTTCGAAGAATACGGTAGCAGTGGTATTCTCCATGGCCCCGCCAAAAAAATCGTGAACAACGATCTGAGAATATTTCTCCCATGGATAATCAACGCCGGTCTTTTTAGAGAAAAATTCTATCATTTCGGGTGTTTTACCAAAGATGAGCCTGGCGTCGGGAGCAAAAGCCGGTTCCATATAATAACTTACTTCTTTATCGCGCCACTTGTCTTTTACTATGCTGAAACCGCCGGCAGCAACCATAGTAAGATAGGTAGAATGAGGCAGGTCCTGGCGCCAGGTATCTGTATGAGTACCGTCACCATTATCAGACGAAAAATCGAGGGCCCCGTTGGAGAGCGTCACCATGCGGTTTGGCACGGTCATACTTATTTCCTGGGTCATTTTTTCCTGGGGATCGTCTATCGTAGGAAACCAGGATGAATTGCATTCTGTTTCGCCCTGCGTCCAGAATTGCCGGGGCTTACTGCTGTCTTTACCATCGCCGTTAATAAAATAAAAGCCACGGTCGCCTTCTGAGGCGATGTCAGTGCCCACTTTCAGCCTGTTTGGCATAGCCACATACTGAATATACAGGGAGAACTTTTGATCGTGATTGTAAATCTTATCCAGGGTAATTGTAAGCTTCCTGCCGTTGTACAGATATTTAAGAGGTTTAAGATCATCCTGCTGAGTTAAAGCAACCTGCTCTATTTTAAATCCTTTAGCATTAAGGATTACTGTATTGGATGGATAAAACCAGGGGCGGGCCTGTATAAAAGCTTTACCAATAACCAGAGCACTGTCCCAATCGAACTTAAGGTCGAGTTTTGTGTGAATAATATCAGTTAACCGGGTATAGCTACCATGATAGATATTAGCCCCCGGTTTATTTGCACTTACCGTTATCGGGTCCAGGACTACCTTTTTAGTAGTTGAACATGAAAATAAAATAAATGCTGCCAGGAAAGGGCAGTACCATCTAAATCGTGATTTCATCAATGAGTTATAGTTTGTGAGTTGTATGATGCCGGCATTAGAGTTTTACGTTATAAGTTCTACGTTTTAAGTCTTACGCTATAATTTTATATATGAATTCTGTTTTAATAAGTGCTTTGAATAAGTTCTGTTTTGTAAGGCAATACGTTGAGACATTAGCATTTTACATATAGACCTTAACATTATTTCGCGGGAATTGATTTGTCATTCAGGTTAATATTCAGCGAAATACTTTCAGAGCTCAATTCAGGATTCCTTTAGAAGATTGTTCACAAGGTTTTCAAATTCGTCTGTAAATTCTGTATAGTGCCGGCCTGTACCGGGGCCGCTGAATCCGGTATGGATCTTCCGTACCTTACCGCTTTTGTCTATGATGATCGTTGTTGGAAACGCTTTAAAATCATTCAGTGCAGGCATGCTTTTTAAGGCCTCTTTGTTTGTATAACCTGTAATGAGCAAAGGATAAGTAATGTCAAAACGTGTCTTTAACTGTTCAACGCTTCTTTTAGAGCGTTCAGGGTCGGCTGTCCGTTCGTATGCCAGGCCCACCACTTCAACTCCCTTGCTTTTGTATTTTTTATAAAAAGGGGCAAGGTAAGCCGTTTCGTCCATACAGTTGGGGCACCACGACCCAAGGAACTGCACAATGACCACTTTATTCTTAAACTTCTTATCCGACAGGGATACCTGGCGGCCATCCAGATCGGGAAAGTGGAAATCCACTTTATCAAACCCGCTCTTCAGACTGGTTAATGAATAAGCGTCGGGCAGCATTGCCTGGGGATCTTTTTTTGCCGCCCAGTTATCGACAGAAGACAGGCCTGAGTAAAATTTTCCGTTTTTAATGACATTATTGTTTACGATTCCGGTAAAGAGAAACGCATGCGAACCATCAAAAGTCGAAAGGAAGAGTTTGTTTCCGGAGAGGGTACCTTCAAGATAACGGTAGTCGCCGGTGGTAGTTAAAAAAGTACCTGTAACTTTTGCCGAATCCTGTGTAAATTCACCTACGGCAATGGTGGTGTCTTTGCCGTCGGAACTGGTAAAAGTAGCCGACCATCTGCCTGAGATATCAACAGAATCACTTTTGTCGGGTTTAAAGAACCGCCAGGAGATTCCATGTTTTGCATTAAAATCCATGGCGACATCCTTATCTGCCAGATGCCTTATCCATTTTCCTTCCAGTCCGGAAGAAGTTAAATGTGCTTTTATTTCAGAATCGAACAAGGGTAATTTTATAATCACAGAATCGTCTTCTGAACGGATATCATCCACTCTGAACCTTTCGCCTGCATTTACCAGATGAATTATTTTTTTTCCGCTGGTATCACTTACTATGAAGTTAAACGGAATTTCCGCACCGGATTCTGTTTTAAGAGTTGCTCTCCATGTGCCGTTTTCCAGGTCTTTGGTACCCCGGCCACAACTATAAAAAAGAACAGCCGATAACACGAGGGCACAAAAAAGAGGATATAATTTTAAGCTATTGGTTTTAGTTTTCATACTACGAGTTCCATTAATTTTGTTTTTCACTGCGTATTTTCGCCTCTATTGCCGAAGTAGAATAGCCTTTGATATATGCAATGGTTTTTACTTCACCACCATTGGCCAATACCACATCAGCTCCTATAATCTTATCAATTGTATAATCGGCCCCTTTTACCAGCACATCGGGTTTGAGGGCAGTGATCAGGTTAAGAGGCGTGGCATCACTGAATAATACAACAGCATCGACAAAAAAGAGGGAAGCCAGGATGCTCGCGCGCGACTTCTGATCTGTTATGGGCCTTCCGTGACCTTTAAGAGCGGCGACAGACTCATCGGTGTTAAGGCCGATGATCAGCTTATTTCCCATGCCGGCAGCTTTGGCAAGGTAATCAATATGGCCCAGATGAAGCAGATCAAAGCATCCGTTGGTAAAGACGATCTTATTATCCTGGAATTTCCAGATATTAACTTTTGGTAATAGCTTCTCAAGGCTGAATACCTTGCTGTTCACAACATCTAATTTACTCATAAAAGCAATTCTGTTAGAATCAGCGCAATCTACTTAAATCTCCCCAAAATGAAGACTAACCATCCTTATTTAAGAAGGTGGTTATTATCATCGGGAAATACAAGGATGGGCTGATATTTTCTGGCTTCATCCATCGGAAGCGAACCATACGACATAATGATAATGATGTCGCCTACCTGAGCCAGACGTGCGCAGGAACCATTCAAACAAACTATACCCGATCCTCTTTCCCCCTTAATTACATAAGTTTCAAAACGTGCCCCGTTGTTGTTGTTTACAATCTGAACCTTCTCGTTGGGGATAATATTTGCGGCATCTATTAAGTCTTCATCGATCGTGATACTACCCACATAATTCAATTCCGCCTGAGTCACCTTCACCCTGTGTATCTTCGACTTCAAAACCTGAATAATCATGATGCAAAATTAGTAAAAAGAAAAGGGAAAGCGAAAAGGTGAAAAGCTGAAAGCGAAAAGCAAAAAGCTGATAAAAAGTACAAAGCTTCTGCTTTTTCCTTTATGCTTTCAGATTCTGCCTGCTTGTGCGCTTTCAGCCTACTTGAGGATCATATTATCAATCAGCCTTGTATCACCTACACGGGCAGCCACAAGGGCTACGACACTGCGGCCTTCGCCGGATGAGGCAGGTGTAAGGGTACCGGCGTCATAGATCTCAAAATAATCCAGGTCCACACCATCACTGGCATACAGAAAATCCTTTGCTTCTGATGCGAGTTCTTCAAGTGTCTTTTCGTTAAAATGGGCCTTTGCCTGGTTCAGGGCAGCAGACAGGGCGAGAGCATGCCCACGCTCCAGGGGAGAAAGCTGAACATTCCTGGAACTCAGGGCCAGCCCGTCTTCTTCGCGTTTAATGGGGCACATGATAAGTTTTACCGGTATGCGCAGCATTTCGACCATTTTTCTCAGGATCATTACCTGCTGAAAATCCTTCTGCCCGAAAAAAGCCATATCAGGTTTCACGATATCAAAGAACTTCTTCACCACCTGGGTAACGCCCTGGTAATGGCCGGGCCTGAATTTACCTTCCATGATATTTTCAAGGTATCCAAGGTCAATATGCCAGCTTTCTCCGGGTTGATACATTTCATCAACAGAAGGAAGAAAAAGGATATCACAATGAGCACCTTTTAATTTTTCAATGTCTGCCTCAAGAGGCCTGGGATATTTCTCGAGATCAGCCGGATCATTAAATTGGGTTGGATTAACAAAGATGCTGCACACAACAATATCAGCATGCTTCCGGGCAATTTCAAGCAGTGATAAATGTCCCTCATGCAGCGCTCCCATGGTTGGCACGAATCCAATAGATCTTTTCTGTTTTCTCAGCTCATCAAGCGACGCAGATAATACTGACTTTGTTGTAAATATTTCCAAATTGTTCTGTGGCTACCAGCCTTCGGCAATCAGCAATCAGCTTCTATACACGGGGCTATTTTTTATGTTTTTTATATTAAGCAGGCATCTCTGTAATTGCTCCCCTGTAAACAGCGATCTTTATACTCCGGCCTGAGCGTTTGGGGGACAAAGGTGCTGATTACAAAAAAAATATACAAGAGTCTTGCATAAATCATTGATATATCATAAGATAATGAGTATATTTGCAGTCCCAAATTCTATTCTTAAACATTTAACATTTGGAGATGGCAAAAACGAAGTTACTGTTTATTACCCACGAGATGTCGCCTTTCCTCGAGCTAACAAAAATTTCTGAAATTACCAGGCAACTGCCTCAGGCAATGCAGGATAAGGGTTTTGAAATCCGAATCCTGATGCCGAGTTTCGGCAACATTAATGAACGCCGCAACCGCCTTCACGAGGTAATCCGCCTTTCAGGAATGAATATCATCATCGATGATAATGATAACCCGTTGATTATTAAAGTCGCGTCGATACCTTCAGCACGTATGCAGGTATATTTTCTTGACAATGAAGAATACTTCCAGCGAAAGCAGGTTTTCAGGGACAATAATAACAAGTTTTTTGAAGACAATGATGAGCGGACAATTTTCTTTTGCAAAGGAGCGCTGGAAACTGTTAAAAAGTTAGGATGGTCGCCCGATGTGATACATTGTCATGGCTGGATGACAGCCCCGGTACCCGTTTATTTAAAGACAACCTACAAGGATGATCCGACATTCAAAAACTCAAAGGTTGTTTATTCTGTTTATGATAACTGCTTTACCGAAAAGTTCAATGACGACTTTGCACGGAAGGCAATTATGAATGGCATGAGTGCCAAACACACTGACATGTTCAAAGATGGTGATTGCGATTCCTTACACATCGGAGCTATCGCTTATTCAGATGCAGTAGTGTATGGAGGAGCAGAGATTAGTGAAGAGGTTGTAAGTTTTGTTAAAAACAGCGAAAAAACTGTTCTTGAATACCTTAACACTTCTGATTTTGACAACTATTATGCTCTCTATGAAGAGATGGTTAACGAAGATCTCGTTTCACTGGCTTAAAACCATGAAGTTCCTTCCTGAGTAGAACTCAGGTTATTTTATCAAATTATTACATTAAAAAGAGGGTGAAAATTATTAATAATTTCACCCTCTTTTTTTGTTGATACTATTTTCATTTTCAGGAAGAAGGTTAAAGAACAGGCAGTATCGTCAACAGAATCCCAATATGCCGGATAGGGATATAGTTTTAATATTCATACAGCCATTCTACAATTTCTGAGAGGATGTAACAGTGCTTAATAAAGATGTAACAAGGCTTAATATAATAAAAAAGGGAGAGTTAAGCTTACCGCCCAACTCTCCCTTAATAAAACCTTATCTGCCCTAAAGCACTGTCTTAATCATCATCAGAGCCGTTAGGATCGAACATCCAGAGATCATCTGTACCACTGGTACTGGATCCCCCTCCGGTAGTAACATACCCTTTATCATTGAGGGTAAAACCTGTGGCACCATATCTTGAACTGCCTTCGAAGGCATCTACTTCTTCCCAGAAATCCCTTGATGGATAATACACCCAGGTTGAATTCGATGTTCCGCCTCCCATTCCTGTTGTTAAGTAACCGTTACTTCCTATGGAGAAGCCAACAGCCGAATAGCGTGCTATATTATAGTTATAGTCATCATTATTCTTTATGTCGGCAATCTCTTCAGAATCGCCATCAGGATACAGGGAAGTTTTACGGGTCCAGGTATCTGTCGTTGGATTATAAGCGTAGAAGGAGGTAACCACTGCACCATTATTCTGACCACCGCCTACATAAGCAATATTATCGATCACAAAAGAAAAGGCCAATACCCTCTTGGTTTTGATGTTTGAAATCTTACTCCAGGCGCTCTGAGAAGGATCGTATTTATAAAAATCCTGCTGGTCGTTATCACCATCCGTACCACTGCCTACATAACCAATATTACTAATAGAAAATGCTACAGCATAAAAGCGGCCGCTTGCAGGGAAATCGGCGATACGCGTCCAGGTGTTTGTGGCCGGATTGTATTCATAAAAGTCGTTGTATTTCTCATCTGTTAATGAGTTATGGCCCAAACCTACGTATCCCTTTCCTCCAGCAGCAAAAGCTACAGCATCTGTTCTGGCAGCACCGGGGAAAGTAGCAATGGTATCCCAATTATCACGTACAGGATCATATGACCAGAAATCTTTCAGATGTCTTTTATCTGTAGAGCTTGCTCCATAATTATATCCGGTTCCTACGTAGGCTACATTATTAATAACAAAAGATACGGCCCCCCGCCTTGAAACACCTCCAAAGTCGGACTTCCTGATCCAGTCTCCCGTTAAATCATCATCATCATTTTTACTGCACCCTGCAAAGAGGGTTAGCAAAAAAAGGAAAAAAACGCCCGTGAAAAGTTTATTCATAATCCTATAATTTTAATTTTGTATATGTTACTCTTAATTTAATTTTTATATCAGCATTTGCCTGAGATCCTACAATCAGGCGGTTAAACGTGTTCTGAAGATCGGCAACAGGCACAGTTAACAAAAGAGAGGTATTATTATATCTGGTAGTATAATGTGAAATATATTCGGTTAACGGAAAGCTATATGAGGCTTTTCCTTCCACGTAATCACCATACCTTAAGTACAATGCAGATTGACCGGTCTGAGCATCTGCCAGAACCTGAGTTGGCCGGTTATTCTTGTCGGCAACCAGGAGCACTAACTGTTGAGGACGATCAAAAGGCAAATAATTAGGAGCCCCCGGCGTTTCGATTATTAACTCCGCTTTATTAATAACAACATCCCCTCCAGCCGTCAAAAACTTAGTATAAGGAATTGAGATCCTGGTGACCAGGCCTGTCATTGCCTGAATATATGTTTTATCAGAAGTTTTATCAGAACTAACGATGGTGTTAGACAAGCTAATATCCTTCAGTTTGGTGCTGCTCCTGTCTGCTTCAAAATGATTAAACTGATAACTATTATCATACAGGCTAAAAATCATTTCCTGCTTTTTCTTAATACCTACCTCATCCACATATGAATAATAAAGCTTTACCTGTACCGAGTCTTTAAATCCAATAACGGCATTCCCGGCATCTGTACCTGGTTGAAGTACAATACCCTTAAAGTAATCAAGAAATAATTCGGTATTAGAAACAGTTGTACTTTCATCTTTTACCATATTGAAGAATGCATTACCAAGATCATCGGGCAGGCGAAGCATCAGACTATCGGAAGAGGGCCTGGGCAGGTAAGAAAGAGCAGCTAACGGACTTGGATTGAAGCGGAACTTTGAACGGTTATAAAACGTAGCCGAACTGGAAAATACATTTTGGGCATCAGATGAAAGATAGTCGGATAGCTTTGGCAATACAAGCCGCTCTGAGAGTTGGTGAACAGATAAATACTGCCTCTGCGTAGTATCGCCATAATAATATCCGGAATAGTTTAACCGGAGGCGGACCGAATCAAAAACTGCATCAGTTGGAAGAGAGGATGAACTTGCATTAGATCCGGAGATCTGAAAATAGCTGGAAGAACTGATGATCCCCAATTCAGGATCATTCATCCTTCCTACCAGCAATACACCTTTTCCTGCAGAGGGAAGCGAGTCCAGCAGCATAGTAGAGGTATTTACGGTAACGGTATCAGTTATATTTGCAAACAATGTCTCTTCCTGCCCTATTCCAACAGTATCACTCTTTTCACAGGATGCAAGTACAACCGCTAACAATAAAAGGCCGGTAAACCATTTTAACCATTGCATACATCTCCCGATCGAATTATACATTTTACTCTGTTAAGAATTTTAAAATTCATGTCAAATATGCGAAGATGCTTCTGCTTTGTGTTAATTTTAACATTGTTTAACTCTTTAGGAATCAGAAACCGAACTATTAACATTTTTTCACTCTATACTTAATTATGAAAGGGGGTCGTAAATCAGGCCCTTCTAATAGGTCTTATGTATTTTAAAAAGTGAAACTTCGCGGTTAATTAATAACACCTCTGGATCAACATCTTCATTATTTCCCGACGAATTTATAAAGTATCAGTGCCATGTTTCAAGAAATGCGATCTACCCCAAATATTGTAAGACCATCCGGCAAATTTCTGCGAAAACATACCCCCGGCTTTTCTGTGAAAGGCAGGGACCAGCAGCATTAATAGACAAAATCTTTAGATTAGTCGTAATAATCTAACCTTTAATCTTATTTATCCGTATAGTGAGGGTATAGTTATTACTTTAGTAGCAGAATGAGTAAAATCAAGTTCCAGAACTGGTTACAGGAAGGCATACCTCTGCTGCTCTGGCTGGGCTTTGTTCTGCTGCCTTTTTTATCCCCTTCACAATCCATCCCCCCGTTTATTCACAGAAATTTTATCAGAAATATCTTTTTCAGCAATCTTTTGCTGCTGTCGGTATTTTATCTTCATGCATACGTAATTTATCCCCTGTTAAAAAAACATAATGGGGTATGGTGGTACATTCCTGCGTTGATTGTATGCATGGGCGCATTTCTGTTTGCTTCCTATAAGTTTTCCCCGGGGCCGCTCAGGGGATTCAGGGATGAGAGATTTTCAGGGAGGCCGCCAGGAACTGTAAGTCCGGGTTTGGATAGTTTCCCCCCGGCAGATCATTTTCACAGACCTCAGGGACCGCCCGGATTTAAAGTACTGATGCCATATCCCGGCATCAGGATCCTTCCATTCATCTTTGTTATTCTTTGCAGCTATTGTTACTGTATCCTCAGGGATAACACCAAACGTGAAAAAGCATTAAAGGAGCATGAAAATGAGCATCTAAAAACTGAGCTTGACTTTTTACGTTCTCAGATCAGTCCGCACTTCATGTTTAACGTACTCAACAGTATGGTTTCGCTGGCCCGTAAGCAATCGCCCATGCTGGAGGCATCGCTGATAAACATGTCGAACCTGATGCGTTATATGCTGTATGAAAGTAACGGAAAGCTCGTTTCTCTAAGCACGGAGATAGAATACCTTAAAAATTACATAGACTTACAGCTTTTGCGTTATGGCGATTCGGTCGGATTAAATCTTTACCTGAACGGCCAGCCGGATAATTATACCATAGAACCCATGCTCCTTATTCCTTTTGTAGAAAATTCATTTAAACATGGGATTTCAATGATTAAGGACCCCCTGATTGATATTTCTGTAAATATAAATGCCGAAACAGGAATATTGCAGTTTAATGTAGTAAATAATATCAGTCCCCAGGAAGACAAAACTGAAGAAGGAATCGGAATTGGACTGACCAATGTAAAGCGGCGCCTGATGCTTTTGTATCCCGGAAAGCATGAGATTAAGATTTCAAACGATAAAAACATATTCAGTGTAGAACTTCAAATTAAACTTACATAATGAATTGCCTTGTACTTGATGATGAGAAGCTCGCTGTAGAACTTCTGGAAGATAATGTAAAGAAGGTTCCCTTTCTGTCATTAACAGCCTCCTGCAGAAACCCGATGGAGGCTTTTGAAGTACTGCGTGAAAAAAAGATAGACCTGATCTTCCTTGACATTAAGATGCCGGGGATAAGCGGGCTTGAATTTATTAAAACGCTTTCTCATCCCCCTCTTATTATTCTGGTGACAGCTTTTGAACATCATGCCCTTGAAGCTTTCAGTCTTAACGTAGTGGATTATCTTGTAAAGCCCGTTTCATTCAGCAGGTTTCTGATAGCTGCAAACAAGGCACAGGACCTTTTTAACTTACGTCAGATCTCGCAACAAAATACTAATCCTTCACAGCATGACCATATTTTCGTAAACGCCGGTTATTCTCTGGTAAAAGTTCGCCTTCAGGATATTGCCTATATAGAAGGCTTAAGAGATTATGTAAGAATGCACCTGGTGAACGATAATACGGTTACTACCCGCATCAGTATGCGAAACCTGGAGGAAAAGTTAAATCCTGAGCTTTTTATGCGCGTGCATAAATCCTTTATCATTTCACTGGATAAAATCGAATCAGTGCAGAAATACCGCCTGATCATTCAGGGAAAAGAAATTCCGGTAGGCGAATCGTACAAACAGACCCTGCAGACATATATTACGACACGTAATATCTGATCAAAGGGGATCTGAAACCGGTTACCGGTGAAAGACAAAAACATCAAATCATTCCCCTGTCTTTATCCTAAAAGGTAAAATCCATCGTTTATCTTCTTAAACAGATTGTTTGCAGAAGAAGTCGGGTTATTGATCCGTCCTGGCTACATACAATGACAGTTTTGCTATGAAACACTTATTTTGTACGACGAAACACTTATTTTAGTAACTTAGCGCCAAATATTTAAGAGAAGAGAGAACAAACAATGAAATATTTTGCACAAGGCTTATTAATAACTTTGATAGGTCTTTTTCTTTTTAGCAGTTGCGAGAAAAGCGACAGCATAGGATTAGAGGTAGACCCGACAGACTCTATACACGGAAAATATATTGAGGACTTTAATATCAATACGGTTACTGTAAGAGACGATAGTCTTTATGCTTCCAACATGGCTCAATATCCGCTGGGATCATTTGATGACCCGATATTAGGAAGTACCGAAGCCGCACTGGCATTAAAATTAAGCCTGCCTTCCAGTGCTTTTACTTTTGGCACTGCTCCCTTACTTGACTCTGCCGTGCTTGTATTTCGGTATGGAAGGGAATTTTATGGCGATTCATTAAGCACTTCTTACAGGATAGATGTGCATGAAATTAATGAAGAATATAACAGCAGCGGGTATTACAGTAATAAAGTATGGAGTTACGAAAACGTTCCCGCAGGCTCAAAAGCAAATATCACCCATTTTGCATGGAACGACAGTATTTATGTTACCCAAATTGTAAAGGATGGTCCCGATACGGCAGTAAAGGTCGCTCCCCAGTTACGCATCAGGCTCGACAACTTTGCAGCAACAAAGCTTATTACCGCCGACGCTGCTATTTTTACCAACAATACAACTTTTAACAATTACCTGCACGGACTATTTTTAAAAGTCACAAAGGAACAGGCGAATGCTACAGGAGGCATAACTTTTTTAAACCTCGCGGCTACAGACGTTGTGAGCAGGTTAGATGTATTTTACAGGAACACCAATGACTCCGGCACTCAGGATACAAATGTTGCTGCATTTAATGTGACATTGGAAACTGCTGCTATCACCCATAATTACGATGGTACTCCGGTAAAAACACAGCTTGATAATCCTGCACAGACGTTCAGTACGACCTACGTACAGCCAATGGGCGGCTTAAAGACCAAAGTAACCTTCCCGGGGCTAAATCAGCTTAAGCAGCTTGGAAATATTGCCATTAATAAAGCGGAACTTGTAGTCTATACAGAGGAAAATACTACCGGGATTTTGAAGCCGGCGCCGGTTTTAACCTTATATCAAACAGATATTGCGGGACAAAGGCAGCCTGTTCCTGATCAGTCCTCTTATCTTTATGGTTCTTCCTTTGACAGTGCTAAAAATCG
>JAATFW010000110.1 GCA_015654985.1 Sphingobacteriales bacterium
GTTTCAAAAATCAGCGCTTCCGGAAGTTCCGGGGCCGGCTGATCTTTCAGATAGTGCTGAAAAAATGGAAATTCTACATTTTCTTCATACCATGTGCTGGTTGCCTGTCCGAACTTAATATCCCCAAACATTTCTCCAGTAGATCTTGCCCATCCTCCATGAAACCACGGCCCCATTACCAGGGTATTTTTATTTTCAGGATTTTGTTTTTCAATAGCCTGGTAGGTGGCAAAAGTGCCATAGCAGTCTTCCGCATCAAAAAGTCCCCCTACCACTAAAGTTGCCGGTTTTATGTTTTTTAAGTAGGGTGTTATGAGCCGGCTTTTCCAGAAATCGTCGTATGTACCGTGTGTATTTACATCATTCCAGAACTTTATAGAATCTCCAAAGTATTTTTCTCTGATGTTTTTCACAGAACCAAGCTCAAGGAAAAATTTATAATTGTCGTTGGTATTGTATTTAACAGGCCCGGACGCTTTTCCGGGAGTGACCGGCTTGGGTCTGGGGACTCCAAAACTTGAATAAAATGAGA
This sequence comes from Sphingobacteriales bacterium, assembly GCA_015654985.1. Lineage (GTDB taxonomy): Bacteria > Bacteroidota > Bacteroidia > Sphingobacteriales > Sphingobacteriaceae > Arcticibacter. Next base: position 533 of record JAATFW010000110.1, read on the forward strand.
AAGCATCATCCAGGAAAAGCGCTCCGTTATGATGAAAATCGTCTCCCAGGAACCAGTTGGTAACAGGGGCCTGAGGTGAAGCAGCTTTTAGTGCAGGATGAGCACCCGGGAGAGCTGCTGTAGAATAAAAACCGGGATAAGAAATTCCATAAATTCCTGCTTTGCCATTATTCCCCGGTATATTCTTTACCAGCCAGTCTATCGTATCGTAGGTATCCGAGCTTTCGTCAATATCTTTTTTGCTTTTCTTTACCGCTATGTGGGGTCTTATATCTTCATAAGTTCCCTCGCTCATCCATTTACCCCTTACATCCTGGTAAACAAAAATATATCCTTCGCGTGCAAAAAGCATGGAAGGGCCGAGAGCCTTTTTATATTCATTTGCACCATATGGTGCAACGGTATAGGGAGTCCGGTTCAGAAGAAGCGGATAGTTTTTACTTTTATCTTTCGGGATATAAATGGATGTAAACAACCGTACACCGTCGCGCATGGTAATATATTTTTCCATTTTTGCATAATGATCGCGTACATAAGCAGAATCGGCGGCCGTCTGCGCATGTAATTGTAAGGTGAATGTTAAAAAAAGCAGGATTGCGGATCTTTTCATGAAATAAATTCTGTAAGGATGCTAATTTAAAAAAACAGTGATAGCTTTGGAGCCGTTTTATTAAATTTTTTTCAACTTTAATGAAATTATTTATAGTAAATAATACGCTTTTAATGAAGGAATTTGTAGAGGTCCAACCCAACCTGTACAAATCTGATCCGAATTATATAAGGCCCCTGGATGCTGATGTCGAAAATGTCTTTAATAAAAGCATTAATAAATATTACGAAGAGGGCAAATGCATCAAATGGATATTGAAAGATGACGGGGGAAAAGCAATAGGAAGGATTGCGGCTTTTATAAATCCTTTAACGGCCTGTACCTTTGATCAGCCTACAGGAGGCATTGGCTTTTTTGAATGTATTAATGATAAAAACGCTGCTTTTCTGCTTTTTGACGCTGCACGCAACTGGCTGAAGCTAAATAACATGGATGCTATGGATGGCCCGGTCAACCTGGGCAGCCGTGAACGCTGGTGGGGATTGCTGGTGAAGGGTTCTCACCCGCCCTGTTACTGCTGCAATTATAATCCCCCCTGGTATCAGAACTTTTTCGAAGAATATGGCTTTGAAGTTTTTTTTAAACAATATACCTATATAAGAAGTGTTAAGGAGCCGTTAAAACAGATCTATTATGATGTTGCTGAAAGAGTATTAAAGAAAGGGAATTATTCTTTCAGGAATTTTGAAAAAAAACGCATGGATGCATACATAGAGGATTTCAGGCATGTTTATAACAAGGCCTGGGTAAACCATGAGGGAGTGGGGGAAATGAGTTTTGGTGAAGCGAAAAAGATCATCACTTCTTTAATTCCTGTAATTGATGAGCGGATCGCCTGGTTTGCTTATTATGAAGACGAACCTGTTGGGTTCTTTCTAAGCATCCCTGAACTTAATCAGCTTTTTGTAAGATATGCACACGGAAGGTTAAACTTAATGGGGAAATTAAGGTTGTTGAGTAATAAGTGGACCGGAAAGTGCAGGACTATGTACGGACTTGTTTTTGGGATAATTCCGGAGCATCAGAAAAAAGGAGTGGAAATCGCAATGATTGTGTCCGCTGCAAATTCTCTTCTTAAGAATAAAGCCTACGATGATATACAGATGAACTGGATTGGCGACTTTAACCCGCGGATGATGCATGTAGCAGAACAGATAGGGGCCAGAGTGTATAAAACGCATCATACCTACCGCTATCTGTTTGACAGAAGTGTGGAATTTAAGAGGCATCCTGAGATTTAAATGGCAGATTTTATAAGAGTTTGATTTAACTTTGAA
>JAATFW010000045.1 GCA_015654985.1 Sphingobacteriales bacterium
CCTGTGTTCTGCTGATAAAGCGCTGCATTTCCTTTTTAATCTTCTCAGGGCTTCCAAAAAAAGAATAGCCAAGCATCTGTTTTGCGGCCTCTTCTTCATAAATATTCCAGATCCCATCCATACTTTCAACCGGAGGCTGCAGCAGACGACGTTTTCCTGAAACCACGCCTATAATAAATTGCTGTAATGAAGTAGCAAGCCTGTTGGCTTCGGCATCAGTATCTGCTGCAACTACGTTCACACAGGCCATTACATAGGGTGATTTCAACTGTTCTGAAGCCCTGAAATTTTTCCGGTACAGATCAATAGCCGCTAAAAACTGTGCGGGTGCAAAGTGACTGGCAAATGCATAAGGTAAACCCATAGCTGCTGCCAGCCTTGCGCTGTCTGTACTTGAGCCCAGGATCCAGATGGGAATATCGAGACCTTCGCCCGGGATAGCCCGCACACTGCCGGTGCTGTTTTCTGCAGAGAAAAAAGTTTGTAATTTCTCTATATCGTGAGGGAAGTGGTACTGGGAATAAAAATTATCTCCCCGGATCTCCTTTGCCGTTACCTGATCAGAGCCGGGTGCCCGCCCCAGGCCCAGATCAATCCTCCCCGGATACAGGGATGCCAGTGTCCCAAATTGTTCTGCTACAATTAAAGGAGCATGATTGGGCAGCATGATCCCCCCCGAACCTACCCTGATAGAGGAAGTGCCGGCAGCGATATAACCAATCAGCACAGAAGTAGCAGAGCTGGCTACATTGACCATATTGTGGTGCTCTGCAAACCAGTAACGGGTATACCCCAGGTGCTCTGCCAGCCTGGCAGATTCTAAGCTGTGACGAAAAGTATCTGCCGGAGTTCGGCCCTCTGCCACAGTTGCCAGATCGAGAACAGAAAAAGAAATATCAGATAATTGTTTCAGATTCATTTACAATGTCTTTTTTTGATCATTAATGTTACAGAAAATAACACCCGTGAATTCCAGCACCCTAGCACAAATGGTGTGCCCTTAGCGGCCGCGAAAAAATAAATGACTTTGAGTTCACACACGCAATGACAGAATACAGCTATTCTCCGCCGATCTTTTAATTCACAATAAAAGAAAGCTTAATATTCCTGTAAGCAGGCAGTTGCAATTGCTGCTTTAGCTTTCTGAAACTTTCAAGCGGCCCTTGTGCGGCGAACGTGTTAACCAACCATGCAGGTATAGCACCCGCCGGATCAACCTGCAAAGTATAATCAACCCTAACCTGGTTTTTATCAAGGGGAGTGATTACCCATCTCCCTTTAGAATGACTTACTCTAACGATACCATCTTTAGGAGAAACTATTCCCGGCACCGCCGGGGCATCAACCAATACCACTTTAGTTTCAGCATACTGCGATACCGAAATATGAGCAACAAAATCCCTGTTTTCGCACGGCCAGGGCAGGCTTACTTCAGAATAATAATAAAGTTCAGAAGGAGAGACCTTCCTCAACAGGCTGCATAATTTGGTATGATAAACCCATTTATCGCTTTCGTTTACATCCAGCAAAACAGCTACCAACTCTGAAGCCGTGGCATTCACCGTGCTGACAACCTTTATAGCTTTAACTCTTGACCCCGGAACTGACCCTGTAAACACTTTGATCCCTTCTTTATCGATACTAAGCTTCCATGCTTCCTGACAGAAAACAGGTAAAGCAACAGATAAAAAGAAGATTAAAAAGGCTGCATTTTTTAACATCAGGCAAAAATAGTCAAATAGTCATAATGGCTTGACCACCGATGCTGCCGAACAGGGCCATTACTTGTTTTATTGCCAAAATCAGACAATCCTCTTTCAATCCCCGTTATAAAAGGCCATCTCTTCTACTCTTTACTGCTATTGATTATTTTACTCTGAAATATACAGGCTAAGCTTTCTTTATTTATACTAATGCTATGTTGTTCAGGACAAAATGACTTGTTACATTTTTATAAAACAAAGAATTTCAGGCGATTTATACATATCACTTATTACATATCACTTAACACTACCCGTGCTGACAATGAGAGAACCGATACCTTTCAGACCCTGTAAGTAATTTCAGTATCTGCCCTTCCTTCCCCGATTAAAGAAATCAAACTTTTTACCCCACAGGAAACCATGTCGTCTACCGCCGAGTTTGTATAAAAAGCGATATGCTGAGTCATAATTACGTTGGGAAATTGCCGGATGTAAGCCATGTCCCTGTTCTTTAAAATATCAGTTCTTCTGTCGAAATGATAAATACCTTCTTCATTCTCAAAGACATCAAGTGCCAGAGCCCCTATCTTCTCATGTTCAATTGCAATAATTACATCAGCAATATTCATCAGTTCTCCACGGGAACAATTGATGAGGATAACACCCTCTTTCATTTTTGAGAGCGAGTTCTTATTAATGATCTGGCTGGTGCTCTCAAAAAGGGGAACATGCAGGCTTATGATGTCTGATTCTTTATACAAAGTATCAAGGCTTACATACTCTGCTTTTACATTGCCGTCGATATAAGTATCATACGCCAGGATACGACAGCCAAAACCTGAAAGATTGTCAATTACTTTTGATCCTATTCTGCCTGTCCCGATAATTCCTATGGTCATATCTTTCATCTCTCTTCCCTGCAGCCCTGTTAAAGAATAATCATTTACATTCGCCCTGAACAATGCCTGTTTGTATTTTCTCAACGACATAAGGATCAGCATTACGGTATAATCAGCAACCCCATAGGGACCGTAACTGGCGTTACTGATCCTGATATTCAACCTTTTTGCAGCGGCAAGGTCAATATGGTTATAGCCGATTGTTCTGGTAGAAAGATAATTGATATTTAAATCTTTTAGCTTTCCAAGAATACCGGCACTCACTTTACTATATCCAAGAATAGTTACTCCATTGCTGCCGGCAGCAAGTTGCACGGTATCGTCATTTAAAGGCGCACTTACGTACACAATCTCCAGCTTCAGATTCCCGGCCAGACGCCTGAACGCTTCTCTCTCATCTTCCCTGATTTCGTATACCGTTATTTTCATATTCACAATATTAGGCACATTCATTTATCTAAAAAAATAAATGGTGACAAGAGTAGCTTATTATCGCTTCCGGTTAAGTCCACGGTCGTTATCCTGCCGTCGCCTATCCCGGGATAAGTTCTGAAAAATAAAAAAGCCCTCTTCCGGAGATCTCCCGAAGAGGGCCAAATTGTTCTGCCTTTTATATCTTTACAGCCATCACCTTTTTGTTCTTACGGCTTTCTTCGGCCATAAAACCCATAATATGGCTCCCGATGGATTCGTCGATTGTAGAAGTAAGCAATGCCGGATTCTGCTGCGATACGGCCTGCACAAAATCGCGCACCAGAAGGTGGTCTCCCCCTCCATGCCCGCTGTTTTTATATTCGTCCACATCCTCTGCTTTCGGCACGAACTTCACTTCCTTTCTTGTCCTGAAGTCATTTACCACCAACTCTTCCATATCTCCCACCATATCTCCCATTGATCCCATTACACGTGTTCTGCGGCCATGATAGGAAGTAAAAGCTTCCATGGAAAAGCTTGCCGTTACATTATCACTGAAGAGAATACTGGTAACATAATGATCCGGCTGATCGTTCTCCATCCGGTATACGCATCTTCCATAATTGGTCGTCTTCAAACGCTCCATTATTACTTCATTATGTTTGCTCTTATCATCCGGAAGATCAAGCACTGAGGTGCGGGAACGACGTTCGTAATATTCTTTTATCGCAGAATACGGACATTCACGTTCTACTTTACAGCCATCTGTACAACGGCCGGTACTGCCTTCGGGTGCATTATCCTTTTTGAACCATTTCAAATCTCCCATGGCAACAATCTCCTTTGCCTGTTTATTAATTACCCACTTGATGATATCCAGATCATGGCATGATTTGGCGAGGATAATAGGCGTGGTTTCTTTAGAGTTATGCCAGTTACCACGAACATAGGAATGAGCCATATGAGTATGCTCTATAGGCTCAAAATGTTGTATACTGATAACATCTCCTATAGCACCCTGCGCAATCAGTTCCTTCATTTTCACAAAATACGGAGCGTAACGCAATACATGACAGACGGCTACGATTCGTCCCTTTTTCTTTGATAAAGCCAGAATATCCCGGCATTCTTTCTCTGTGGGAGCAATCGGCTTTTCTAAAAGCACATCATAGCCCATTTCCAGCGCCTTCATACAGGGTGCATAATGCAGGTTGTCGGGAGTGCTGATCACTACCGCATCGGCAAACTTCGGCCGTTTGAACACATCTTCCCAGGTGTTAAAACGGTTAGCCTGCGGAATGCTGTGTTTCTTTGTGTGACGCTCATTACGCAAAGAAACAGGCTCTGCCACCCCCACCACTTTCATCTGTGCAGGAAATTTTGCAGCAAAATTACCATATACTGTTCCCCGGTTGCCCGCTCCAATGATGATGACCGTTATCGGTTTTGATATTGGTTTATGCAACGGGTTTCCCGAAGGGGAGTAGGCATATTTGTTCTCTCCCAGTTTGGACAGGGCTTCAGTACTGATCACTGTAGCTCCCAGGCTGATTCCTAATGTCTTTAATAAATTTCTTCTGTTCATTATGAATATATTTTTAGAGGTTTATCAAAGGATGATTTGTATTTCTGAATAAACCATTAAACGATCTACCGGTGAAGTCTTCAGCACCTCATATTTTAACACATTTACTTTAACGCCGTTCTGCACTTTATAGAAGATGTGATCTGCAATAACGATGGGAGCGGTCTTTGGATATGTAAATTCGCAGTCGGTACAGGCAGAAGTGAATTGCTGATTCAGAATAACGACGGTAGCATCATTGGCAGGCTTCGTTGAAGTAATATAAAAATTTCCGGCCATGATCATCGGATCCGTTATCCCTTTTGTTACCTCAAGAAGTGCGGTTGCCTGTGCCGCCCTGCTCGTTGCCGAAGCAGCGGTAGCTCCGTCATCAAGCTGAACTCCGGCAAACACTACTTTCTTATCGTCCTTTGTCACAGTAATCATCCCTATAGGCCTGTTCGTCGGGAATATGGTAGTATATGTTTGCTCTATTTCTGTTTTACTCAAAACAACAAGTCCGTATTCCCCGCTGTTATAAACCTGTGCTTTCGTAAAGAAATAATTCATTTTGGCCAGCTTTGCCAAATCATCTGCCTGGTTAACTGTAATTCCCGAACGGGTATTATTTTTATCGATTTCGCGCGCAACCACGAAATCTGCGTCTAAAGAATCTATAACCTCTGCAAACCGGGCCATAGCGGTACTGTTATGCAGTGTACCAACAGACATTATTTTTAAATTAATGGTATCGCCTTTTAGCTCAACAGGATCATCAGGATCAGGCTCACCGGTGTTGATAACGGCAGGTGGTTCGTATGTTTCCCATTTCGCTTTTGTACAGGCAGCAAACAAAACTACTGCTGCTGTCAGTGCTTTAAAAATTGTTCTCATAATTGTATGTTTTAATAACTGAGCTAATGATCACTTAATTATATCCCGGGTTTTGTGTCATATTCGGATTTGCCAGAATCTCAATCTGGGGAACCGGCCACCAAAAATCGCGGTCAGGACTAAAGGATCTCACTTCAACATTTACCGGCTGGCTGGTTGAAGGATTTACCGCTCCGTAAACCTGACCATTCATCACATCGTTAGCAATTTCCCATCTTCTTATATCAAAATATCTCACACCTTCAAACGCAAGCTCCGACTGGCGTTCTCTTCTTATAAATTCGCGTAATGCAGCCTGTGAATTATATTTTAAAAGATCGATATCGGGCATCCCCGCACGGCGGCGGATATCGTTGAGGTAAATCGCAATATCCGGGTTAGTGATATCATCCAGTTCGACTAATGACTCTGCATAATTAAGCAACACTTCTGCATAACGTATGATCATAAAATCCAGCGTATGGCTCGCGGTCTTATCCTTAGGATCAAGATACTTATTCATCCAAAAACCCGTAGATGTAGAATTTTGAAGCCCGATGAGATCGAGGTTATTCTGAATTGATGAATCAAAGGGTTTCAGCACAGATGAAATATAAGTCTGGCCAGGAAGCAATACAGAAGCAGCCATTCTGGGATCTCTGTTCCCATTATAGTTTGGATTGGCTTTGTATATTGCTGCCGAATCATTGCCAAGCTCCCATATTGTTTTGCCCTGTTTGGTCTCATAATTATTAACAACTGCAGCCGTTGGCGAAATAACAGTTTTACCGCCCTGTCCCTGAGGAGCCATGGTGGTCCACGCATCAGAGGCTCCGTTTACTTTGTAAAAGATCCTTTCATCATTTATCTTTCCCGTATAAAGAAATAAATCGGCGTAACTGGCATTAACATTTAAGCTTTTGTACAGCGAATATACCTTCATATCAATAATCTTTTTAGAAGCATCTCTTGCAATATCATATTTATGGTAAAAGAGAGCCATCCTGGATACAAGGGCCCAGCATGCAGCTGAGGATATCCGGCCATAATCAGCGCTGGGAATATATTTATCAGGCAGATTTGCGGCACATTCAATAAGTTCTGAAAGTATAAAACCGTATACTTCTTCCTCAGTATTTCTGAAGAGGTAGCTTTCCGCCGGAGTTAATGAACTTGTTACAATAGGCACTCCGCCAAAAAAAAGCAATAGTTCCATATGATAATAGGCCCTCAGCGCTCTGGCTTCGTATTTATACCGTGTCTTTAACTCCTGATTTGCAAAAAAACATTTATCCACATTTTCAAGAAAACGGCATGCCCTCCGGATATCACGGTAATCATCATTCCATACTGTGGCTGCCACACTCCAGCTCGAAGACTGCAGACCCTTTACATACGATTCATAATCGCCTCTGATGCTTTGCCGGGCTACCAGTTCATCGCTCAGGGCCGATAAAAAAATAAACTGCCGGCCTGATGTTCCATCAGGCACCCCCGAATACACCGAATTAAGGGCATTGGTGGCATTAGTCTCTGTTTTCCACCATATCTCATCATACACATTGGTTGGATCGTCGTGTACAAGGAATTTTTCACAACCGGAAAAAACCAGTATAAA
>JAATFW010000354.1 GCA_015654985.1 Sphingobacteriales bacterium
GCTCACGAAAAGGGATGTACTTTTACTTCTGAAACTACCGGCCCTGTAATGACCGCAGATGGAATGCTGCATTTTCAGGGGGTGGACGTGCCGATGGGTGAATTCTGGCTGAGAAGTCCCTCTCATGATAAACCGAATGACATTCTCGATGCAGTTAGCGGCGGCAGGATTTACGGGAAGCCGGTAATCCGGGCTGAAGCTTTTACAGAGGTGAGGATGAACTGGCTGGAAAGTCCATCGAACCTGAAGTCCCTTCAGGACCGGAACTACGCCCTGGGGATTAACGGACTGGTATATCATGTTTTTACACATAACCCCTGGACAGACCGAAAGCCGGGAATGACCTTAAATGATGTGGGACTGCTCTTTCAGCGGGATCAGACATGGTGGAAACCGGGAAGGGCATGGGTGGAATATGCGCAGAGATGTCAGGCCCTGCTTCAGCAGGGTAAGCCTGTTGTGGATATTGCTGTTTTTACAGGAGAGGAAATTCCGCGAAGGGCTGTACTTCCCGACCGGCTGGTATCTTCCCTGCCAGGGATTTTCGGGAAAGAAACCGTAGAAAGTGAACAAAAACGGCTCGCCAATACAGGGCTTCCGATGCGTCAGCTTCCCGATGGGGTAAATACCGGTGCAAATATGGCAACGCCTGATAAATGGACAGACCCCCTGCACGGGTATGCCTATGATTCTTTTAACGCAGATGCACTTCTCAGGCTTGCTTCCGTACGTAACGGAAGGGTGGAATTTCCGGGAGGTGCCAGTTACGGGATTGTAGTTTTGCCGGGAAGGCATCAGATGCAGCCAAATTCAGGATTGATGAGCAGGGAAGTTGCAGAACGATTGGAACAACTGGTAAGGGATGGGGCAACGCTGGTGCTTGGCGACCGTCCGGCAGCTTCGCCCGGATTGACTGACTATGCAGAGAGTGATAAAAAAGTGAAGGAAATTGCTGAAGAACTATGGGGCGGCGTTTTTTCTGAGGTAAACGGGCCTGACGGTACTTTTTCAATGAAGCAGCTTGGAGCAGGCCGCGTAATAAAGGGGCCTTTCAGCGCCGGTTCGTTTGACCGGCTTGGATTGACACGTGACCTTGTAATTACGGGCCTGGAAAATAACCCTGCCGGAAAGATGGCCTGGACTCACCGGAATACGGAGGATAAAGACATTTATTTTATCTCAAACCAGGATTCTGTAGAAAAAGAGCTTCAGCTATCCTTCAGGATAAAGAGTAAAGTTCCGGAGTTTTATGATGCGGTGACCGGAGAAACGCGTGCGGCAGAAAGCTGGCAATCGGTGGGTGACCGGGTACAGATGCCTTATAAATTTGCTCCCAATGCTTCTGTATTCGTTGTTTTTAAAGAAGGCTCAATCTTTAAAGGCAGTGCAACCCCAGATGAAAAGCAGAACGCTAAGAATTGGATGTCATTAAAGCTGGTTGAGGATATCACCGGCCCCTGGCGGTTAAGTTTTGATCCCGCATTCGGTGGTCCAAAGCAAGCAGTTCAGTTCAATCAGCTTAGCGACTGGAGTAAAAGTCAGGATTCACTGATCCGTTATTATTCGGGAACAGCCCTTTATGCTAAAAATTTCAAATGGAAGAATGGTAAAGAGGGAAGGCGGGTTTGGATCGACCTGGGGAGAGTAGCCGATATTGCTGAAGTAAAGGTAAACGGTATCTCATGCGGCGTGGCATGGACAGCTCCTTACCGGGTGGAAATAACAGAAGCTCTTAAGAAGGGCAGCAATTTCCTTGAGATAGAGGTTACCAACACTTGGGCAAACCGTCTTATCGGCGATCTGTCTTTGCCTGAGGATAAAAGAATTGCCCATACCACTGCCACCATCAGGCTGCAGGGCAAGCCTCTTTCACCGGCGGGATTAATAGGCCCGGTCATCATTCAAACAGAAGAGTAAGCTCCAACAGAAAAGTAAACAGCATACGGTACAGGCAAATGAAGGATAATTATCAACCGGAAATAATCATATGAAGCCCAACTCTTTTAATCTTCGCATTGGGGGCTTTGCATGATAACATGAACATATATGAATATACACAAACGGGGCTTAAGGGTACTGTTTTCTGCGGGATTTCTTGTACTGGCTTTTGGCAGGGCTTCGCTTGGACAGCCTTCTGAGCTGAACAGGTATAATATAGTCTGGACCAGTCAGAGCCGGAATTCAGGAGAATCTATGCCATGCGGAGGAGGGGATATAGGGTTGAATGTTTGGGCGGAAAACGGGGAGCTGCTGTTTTACATAGCGAGAAGCGGCACTTTTGATGAAAACAATACCCTATTGAAGCAGGGACGGGTAAGGATGAAACTGAGCCCCAATCCTTTTGAAGGGGGATCATTCAGGCAGGAGCTGCATCTGAAAGACGGCTACGTCACCGTGACGGGAAAAAAGGGAACTCTGGAAGCTCAAATCAAGATATGGGTGGATGTTTTTCGTCCGGCAATTCATGCAGAAGTAAAAAGCAGCCGGCCTGTAACGGTTGAAGCCGGATATGAAAGCTGGAGGTTTGCCGACCGGATCACAAAGGGAAAAGAGAATAACGCTAACTCCTGGAAATGGGCGCCGCAAGGGGTGGTAAAAACACTGAAGGATGAGACCCGCTTTGATTCAAATGAAATACTCTTTTATCACAGGAATAAGGATTCTACTGTATTTGATGCAACGGTGAGCCAGCAAGGCCTAGACTCTGTGAAGAACAGGATGTTCAATCCTCTTAAGAACCTTACTTTCGGCGGTGTGATGAAAGGCAGGGGAATGCGCCCGGCGGGAACATACAAGGGAAAATACCTTGATACAGAATATAAGGGATGGAAGATCAGAAGTTCCTCTTTATCAAGACAGCACAGCATTGCCATTATTTTGCATACCGCTCAGGAAGAGAACCCGGACCAATGGTATGATGATTTGAAGCAAACCGAACTGGATGCAGAAAGAAGTGAGAAAACTGCTTATAAGCAAACTGTTTCATGGTGGAACGAATACTGGAACAGGAGTTTTATTTGTCTGCAGCCGTCAGCCTCATGTGGTTCCTCCGAAGAATGGAAGGCCGGAAGGAATTACCAGCTTTTCAGATATATGCTTGGCTGCAATGCTCTCGGGAGCTATCCAACTAAATTTAACGGGGGCCTTTTTACCTATGACCCCTCATTAACAGATTCTACACTTAAATTTTCTCCTGATTTCAGGAACTGGAGCGGCGGAACCCATACCGCACAAAACCAACGGCTCGTTTACTGGCCGATGCTTAAAAGCGGTGATTTTACCTCGATGAAGCCTCAGTTTGACTTTTATCAACGGATCCTTCAGAATGCAGAACTCAGGAGCCGGGTTTACTGGAATCATGGAGGGGCCTGTTTTACCGAGCAAACAGAAAACTTTGGCCTGCCTAATCCTGCGGAGTACAACTGGAAGCGTCCCGCCGGTTATGATAAGGGAATGGAATATAATGCATGGCTCGAATATGAGTGGGATACCGTGCTTGAATTCTGTATGATGATGCTGGAGGAAGAGCGGTATACCGGGAAGGATATTTTATCCTATCTTCCGTTTATTGAAAGCTGTCTTACATTTTTTAATGAGCATTACCTGTACCTGGCCAAACAAAGAGGAAGCAAAATGCTCGATGCTGACGGGCATATCGTGTTTTATCCCGGCTCAGGGGCAGAAACCTATAAGATGGCTTACAATTCAGCTTCAACTATTTCAGCTCTGAGGACGGTATTAACCAGGCTTTTGGAGCTTCCGGACCGGTACCTTGATGAACAAAAAAGAAAGGAGTGGGCGGTTATGTTAAGCAGGATTCCTTCCCTTAGCTTCAGGAAGTTTAACGGGCATCCCACTATTTCCCCGGCGAAGCTCTGGGAACGCATCAACAATACGGAAACGCCTCAGCTCTATCCTGTTTTTCCATGGGGAATCTATGGGGTAGGAAAACGCGGTATTGATACGGCCATAAATACCTATAAATATGACACAGATGCTTTAAAGTTTAGAAGTCACATTGGCTGGAAGCAGGATAATATTTTTGCAGCACGCCTGGGGCTTACATCTGAAGCGGCCCGCTTAACATTGTTAAAACTGAAAGATTCAGGCCGGCGCTTTCCTGCATTCTGGGGGCCTGGCTATGATTGGACCCCCGACCATAACAGGGGAGGCTCGGCGATGACCGGCCTGCAGGAGATGCTGATGCAGTGTGACGGCAGAAAAATATACCTGTTGCCTGCATGGCCCAAAGATTGGGATGTGCATTTTAAACTTCATGCTCCCTACAATACAACGGTTGAAGGAATTGTGGTAAAGGGTAAAATCGTGTCGTTAAATGTGATGCCCCAAAGCCGCAAAAAGGATGTGCTGATCATGTAGCGCTTAGTAGTATATTGGTATCAAAGATGAAAAACTTACCAGTCAGTTTTTAGTAAAAACCTGAAGTTCCGCTTCACTAAAACCGTTTGCCTTTGCTATAGCTGTTGCCTTTTTCATAACAGTAAACAAACGTTCATTTGCCGTTTGGTTGCTGAGATTGTTTGATAGCCATGAGTTTATGTAAATCTCTGCTTTTCTTTTGAAATCCTCGTCAGCATTTTCAAAAGCATCAGCCACATTTGGAGGTACATTTATAGAAATTGTTCTCATTTTAGTCCTTTCTATATCAGATTTTAAAGATATGAATTAAAATATTTGCTGATAGTGGTTATACTGGATTCTTTATAATTCTGACAAATTTATTAGTTTTATTGTTGAAAATATCACAGGAGATAAGATGAATTATTGGTTAGTCAAGTCAGAGCCGCATAAATATAGTTGGGAAAAATTAAACGAAGATGGACGCACTTTCTGGGATGGGGTACGGAATTTTCAGGCACGCAATAATCTCAGGGAAATGAAAGAAGGCGATCTGGTGTTGTTTTATCATAGTAACGAGGGAAAAGAGGTGGTAGGAATTGCTAAGGTGGCAAAGGAACATTATCAGGATCCTACTACCGAAGATCCTAACTGGCTGGTAGTGGATCTGGTTCCGGTAGAGCCGCTAAAAACTCCCGTTACCCTTGAACAGATCAAAAAAGATGAACGGCTGCAGAATATCGGACTGGTAAAGCAGGGGAGGCTTTCCGTCATGTCGTTAAAACCTGAAGAGTTCGACCGGATTATTGAACTCGGAAACACATAGA
>JAATFW010000180.1 GCA_015654985.1 Sphingobacteriales bacterium
AGCACTTGAGGAATTCTTTTCACTAAACCATCAACAATTTGTAGATTTGGCGCGTTCAAAAATATAAATAGAAATTCTCATGAATTACGACTTAATAGTTATCGGAAGCGGCCCGGGAGGCTATGTTGCCGCAATTCGCGCTTCGCAACTGGGCTTAAAGACAGCCATCATCGAACGCGAATCTTTAGGCGGTATCTGCCTTAACTGGGGATGTATTCCAACAAAAGCGTTATTGAAAAGCGCTCAGGTTTTTGAATATTTAAACCATGCTTCTGATTATGGCATTAAGGTGCAGGGCGGCGAAGCTGATTTTGGCGCTGTTATCAAACGGAGCCGGGGCGTTGCTGACGGCATGAGCAAGGGAATCCAGTTCCTGATGAAAAAGAATAAGATCGAGGTGATCATGGGGGTTGCCACCATTAAAAAGGGCGGTAAAGTGGAAGTGAAAGCGGCAGATGGTTCTGTTAAGGAATATACTGCAAAGCACACTATTCTTGCTACAGGCGCACGGTCGCGTGAGCTGCCTAATCTTAAACAGGACGGGAAAAAGATCATCGGTTACCGCGAGGCAATGAACCTTCCGGAACAGCCAAAGAGCCTGATTGTGGTTGGCTCCGGCGCTATCGGCATTGAATTTGCCTATTTCTACAATGCGTTAGGCACTAAAGTTACCGTAGTTGAATTTATGGACAGGGTTGTTCCTGTTGAAGATGAAGAAATATCTAAACAACTTGAACGAAGTCTTAAAAAGGCAGGTATTAATATTCTTACCAGTTCTACCGTTGAATCTGTAGATACTTCGGGTGAAGGCTGTAAAGCACAGGTTAAGTCGGCTAAAGGCACAGAAACGCTCGAGGCTGAGATCGTTCTTTCGGCAGTGGGTATCACTCCGAATATTGAGAATATCGGCCTGGAAGATGTTGGCGTAAAAACCGACCGCGGACGGGTAGTTGTAGATGATTTTTATAAAACAAATGTTGACGGCGTTTATGCTATCGGCGATATTGTTAAAGGTCAGGCTTTAGCTCACGTAGCTTCTGCCGAGGGTATTATCTGCGTTGAAAAGATTGCAGGCCATCATCCGGAACCTTTAAATTATAATAATATCCCCGGATGTACTTACTGTACTCCTGAAATAGCTTCTGTTGGATACTCCGAAAAAGGCGCCAAAGAAGCGGGGTATGAGATTAAAGTAGGTAAGTTTCCATTCTCCGCATCAGGAAAAGCAAGTGCTGCAGGAACTAAAGATGGTTTCGTAAAATTGATTTTCGATGCCAAATACGGTGAGTTCCTGGGTGCCCACATGATTGGCGCCGGAGTTACTGAAATGATTGCGGAAGTTGTGGTTGCCCGTAAGCTGGAAACTACAGGGATGGAAATCATAAAATCGGTTCACCCCCACCCTACCATGAGCGAGGCCGTTATGGAAGCTGCTGCTGATGCGTACGGGGAAGTGATACACTTATAAGAGTTATGGATTATGAGTTATGGATTATGGGTTACATAACTCATAATACATAATACATAATACATAACTCATAACTCATAACTCATAACTCATAACTCATAATACATAACCCATAACTCATAATACATAACCCTTAACAACGTGCCCCTCTACTCCATCAACACCGGCCTTTTTAAGTTAGACGGCGGTGCTATGTTCGGCGTGGTGCCAAAGACTATCTGGAACAGAACTAACCCTGCTGATGAGAATAATTTGTGTACTCTTGCCATGCGATGCCTGCTGGTAGAAGAAGGGGACCGGCTGATACTGATCGATACGGGTATAGGGAATAAACAGAGCGAAAAGTTCTTCAGCTATTATTATCTTCATGGAGAGGATACTCTGGAAAAATCGCTGAAGCTGCATGGTTTTAACAGGGATGATATTACGGATGTATTCCTCACGCACCTTCACCTTGACCATGTGGGAGGCGCTGTTATCAGAGAAAATGAGAAACTTGTCCCTGCTTTTAAAAATGCCGTTTACTGGACAAACGAAAAACACTGGAACTGGGCCATCCATCCCAATGAGCGGGAGAAAGCATCGTTCCTGGCGGAGAATATTATGCCTTTACAGGAAAGAGGTTGCCTCCGCTTCGTTGCCGGAGATGACGGGCTATCCTTTTCAGAGAACTTCAGTGTTCGTTTTGCTTTTGGACATACAGATGCGATGATGCTGCCACAGTTGCGTTATAAAGGCAGAACCATTGTCTTTGTGGCAGATTTACTGCCAACTACAGGGCACATACCAGTTCCTTATATCGCAGGCTATGATGTTTTCCCGCTTCAATCAATGACTGAAAAAAGAGCGTTTCTTGAAGAGGCTGAACAAGATAAGTATATTCTCTTTATGGAACACGATCCCCTGGTTGAATGCTGTACACTTAAAGAAACCGAAAAAGGCATACGGCTTGCTGATGCCTTTGCGTTAAAGGATCTATAAGCTGATTGAATTAATTCCGCCTTTATTACTTTGCTAATAATCAGAAATACATCTGATATTTGGCTAAATTTATTAATTCAAAATTTATTCAATTTATAAAACAGAGAATCAAACTCAGCCTGTAAGCTCTATGTGTGAAACCCAGGGACGGAGCTTTACCTGCTGATAGCTGA
>JAATFW010000329.1 GCA_015654985.1 Sphingobacteriales bacterium
AATGAAAGCCTGCGTAACCCTGATCACACCTAAAAGGTTGGTATTGATCTCCTTTAAAATTTGTTCATCACTCAGCGACTCTAAAGCGCCCATTAATCCATATCCCGCATTATTAAACACCACGTCGATATCTCCAGACCCAATTGCCTTCGATGCTGCAGCTTCAATGTTTTCAGGATCGGTTACATCAAGCGGAAGAAGCGTGATGTTATCCAGGTGTTCAAGCTCGGTTTCCCTGGCCGGATCACGCATGGTAGCAATCACTTTCCAATCTTCCTGTTGAAATAACCGGGCAGTGGCTTTACCCAAACCGGACGAGGCACCTGTAATAAAAATTGTTTTTTGCATTTCTTTAATCTTTGTTAAAGCACAAAAGTGGGGAAAACAACTACAGCAGATGTTTCCAAACCGGACTGGGTTGTATCCAAAGTACTTTTACGTGAATTTTAATTCTCAGTTAAAATAAGGAATGAGCCGTAGAAGCAAATATTTTGAGCCATAGAAGAAATTGTTCGGAGGATATAATGCCCATCTTTGTATTATTAAATCAAAGATAGCAATGACGACGATAACAAAAATAAACCTCGGTGAAAATGGTCCGCTCGTCTCTAAACTCGGGTTAGGATGTATGCGGATGTCCTCCGTTTTGGGGCGGACCGGCAAATGACGAAACTGAGAGTATTGCAACTATCCAGGCAGCTTTAGACAGTGGTATTAATTTCCTGAATACCGGCGACTTTTATGGCGCGGGCCATAACGAGTTGCTTGTAGGCAAAGCCATCAAAAACTTCATCAATTACTCTTTAGTGCGTTTAGGTATAGATACCATTGATCTTTATCAGCCATGCAGATTGGATAACAGTGTTCCGGTGGAAGATGTGCCCGGAACGGTAGCCGACCTGATCAAAGAAGGAAAGGTTCGTTATCTGGGTATTTCTGAAATTACTGCAGAGCAACTGCGAAAGGCCCATAGCGTGCACCCGGTGACCGCTCTGGAGATAGGCTACTCACTGGCCGACCGGCAGATAGAAAGCGGGCTGCTTCCATGTTGCAATTATTTATGATGTAAAGGTCACCGTAATTTCATAGCAGCAGATAACACAAATGCAGGAACTTTGTATACTTTTTACTGATTTGAAGCCATAGGTTTAGTTAAAGACGTCTGTTTTGTTTCGGTATATGGAAACAAATATTTAAATTTGGGTTTAATAGTATGAGCAGTCAGTGAGCGCTTATGATATCATGCTTTTGGAAGAAGCTAAAGCTTTTATCAAGGTCATGCCGAAGCCGGCACAGAAGAAATTAGTAAAGGTAATGGACTATGTGCGGATGGGTACTATTAAAAAGGAATATTTTAAAAAGCTTACTGGAACTGATGATATATGGGAGTTTCGGGTAGCCGATTCCGACAAATGGTACCGTATACTTGCTTTTTTTATGCGCAGTAAGGACGGTAAGATTACTGTAGTGGTCGCAACGCATGGATTTGAAAAAGAAAGCGCTAAGACTCCTCAACAGCAAATTGACCGTGCCGAACGAATTAAAAAGGATTTTGAAGCAGCTAATAGCTAAGCTGTTGTATAAAAATATTGAGAAGGGCCGATACAGTGCGTTCTTGCATTTTAAATTAAACTGTAATGAATAGGAATTAATGTTAGTAGAGATGAAAAAACAGGCCGAATTGAAAACTAAACTTCGGGAGAGCGCGATTGAAATACCAAAAGGCTATAAAGCAGTTTCCCTCGATGAATTAAAAAATGAATTGCTGGGCGAAACAGGTACCCCCGAAAGGGATATTTACGAGGCTGAACTTAGAGAAGAATTACTGGGTGATGTAATAAAACACGTCCGCAAATTGAAAAATCTGTCACAGGAAGAACTGGGCACAATAGTCGGTGTGGGCAGGGCACAGATCAGCCGTATTGAAAAGAACTATAATAATGTCACCATTGCCAATTTTTTAAGAATACTTAACGCCCTGAATGTTAAAGTCCGCCTGTCGGTGGAGTTGATTGACGATACCCCAAAGGAAATTGATTTGGTGCGTTAACACAATTAATTTCAAATAACTCAGGAAGAACGAGATGTATGAAGCTATTTTAAAAGAAAAACTTAGCGATAGCGATCTCTTGAGAGCCTTTTTATTTACAATAGTAATTATCCCTTCAGCGCAACCTGGTTACGGCCTATCTCTCCGGCAGAACAGTTCCGAAAGACTCGTATTATTGATCACTGTGTTTATTCCGAACAGATATACTACAAGTTGAATTGTAGTATATGCAGAAAAAGTGCCGCTGGGCTTTTAATTAAAAATAAAGTCTTATCAGAACGGGTATTAGCCGAATGAAGTTCGATAGGAATATCCGGCGAGCCGCTATGGGTTGCGGCTAACCCTGTACCGTCAAGCACCTCAAAAGTGATCTCCATCATTTTTATACAACCTCATGTTTTATAACTTTGATTGTCAACCCAACCTGATAATGGCATCAAAGACACAAAAAGAGGCCGTCGACGATCCGCTCTGGAAGTCGGTACTTGAACAGACCTTTGAATACTTTCTCACATTCTTTTTTCCGGAAGCCGCAGAGGTATTCGATTTTAGCAGGAAATTTATTTACCTGGATAAAGAATTGGCGACCATGTTCCCTCCCCAGCCCCACAATAAGGGAGTACGCTATGTCGATAAACTGGTCAGAGTGGCCCTTTGCGGGGGAGGAGAGAAGTACGTGTTAATTCACGTAGAAACACAGTCACACAGAGGTAAAGGCGACCTTGCCCTTCGAATGCTGGAATACTATATGCGGATCATCAGCAAATACAAAGTCCCTGTTACGGCGGTAGCAATACTGGCCGATAATGAAGGCGGCTATCATCCTCAGGTATACAAAATAAGTTTCATGGGCACGAGCCTGCGGTATAAATTCAACAGCTACAAGATACTCGACCAGGATGAGGCGGCTTTACGTGCCAATCCTAACCCCTTTGCAGTCGTAGTGTTAACCGCGTTACTGGCCATACAGCATGCCGATGCTTCCGACGACCGGCTGCTGGATATTAAGCACGACCTGTATGGCCAGATGATGCAGCGCAATATGGATAAGAAGGCAAGACGGGCCATTTACGATTTTCTGGCCTATTATGTAGGGTTTGAAAAACCGGAAATGTTACGTAACTTTGAGAATCAGATCCAACAAAAACAAGGAAGGAATAACCCAGTGGGAACCAGAGAATACTTGCTTGACAAAGCCAAAAGAGAAGGCATAGAATTAGGTATCGAAAAAGGTGTCGAATTAGGTGTCGAAAAAGGTGCCGAACAGAAGAGTTATGAATTTGTCAGTAATCTGATCCTGGAAACGGATTTCGATGATAATAAGATCGCAGCCTTGACTATGGTTTCAATAGAATTTGTTCGAACAATTCGTGCTAACCTCCGAAGGAAAGAGTAACCCCAGTGGGAACCAGAGAATACTTGCTTGATAAAGCTTTATGCTCCGGCAAAACAGTTCCGAAAGACACTTTTATGCGAATAGTCTTATTCAGACTTTAATTCCAAAAAGTTTCCTCGTTAAAAGAAAATATCCATTCCATTTGCAGGAGGAATCTTTAACCTGCAACATAGATTTGCCGTTAGCTGTATAGTTGTAATAGTCAACAGTCGTGCAGCCTCCCTCTAGGTTTTTGATTTGGCGTAATTGTTTTTCGAATAAAATGACAGCTTCCCTATCACTTTTCGTTAACACCTTTGTAACCATCTTTTTTTCGCCAGATGAGTAAAAAGAAGCAATTATGGTTGAATCCCTTTTTTGAATTTCAATGAACGATTTCACGCTATGAAAACAGCCGGTCGACTCAAAGAATAGCTTTATCCGGTCAGGGGCTGATATTTTCCCAATAAATGTCTGCCCTCCCGGGTCGACAAAGCTGTCCGTACAGCAGGTGACATCTTCAAGATCGGTCAGTACAAGCAAGATTTTTTCAAGATGCTGATTGAAAGTATTGGTAAAAACCAAAGTGTACTGGCCAGCTTCCAGTCCCGGGACGACAAATTCACCCGTTCTGGTTTTGATGTTTTTAACGACTGTGTCTTTGCCTTTAAGCAGCGATAGTCGTCTGTTGGCAAAGTCATTCCCTTTGTGGTAAGGTTCGCAGATTATTAACCTCCCTTTAATTGTAAATGGGCCTCTGGAGAAAGACAGAGAACAGCCGCAAATCAGTAGTAAAAGAAAATTGGCACCAATAGCCTTCATAACTTGAGGATGCATACCAGCATTAAATTCCATAAATGAACTTCCCGATAAAGTATAAAGCCTTTGCCGGCACTATTCACCTTTATGTAATTATTTAGTGCCCGAACATAAAAATAATATTTCCGCCAGATGGAACGGGAGAAGAGTATTTAAGTTGATTTTCTGAAAGTTCGAGTAATTCGTATCGGACATCATTGATCGTAATGCTTCGTCCTTCGGTATCGATACTATAATCGACAGCCCGCGAATCAGATTGTCCCTCTTCGCACTTTGACGAGCCAAAGGACTCTTTTAATTTACCGTCAATATTAAATTGAAGTATATTATCTTTTTCACAATCAGGCACTGCGTAGTATAAGTTACTTCCTGTGACCGGATTCGTACCCGGATTTTTGTCTTCGAGAACATACTTCCAGCTCTTACGAGTAAGAAGATTCATTGGATCAGAAGAAGATCCGCTATTGTCTTTTTTGCAGGATGCCAAAAAGAATAAATTTAAGATTAATAGGACTACCAGTTGTTTCATCATCTCATGAAAGGGGCAAAATTAAAGAGAAATATGTTACTTTTTTTTTAAAAAAGTAACATTACAAGCTAAGAGTATTAGACGAAGCAGGCACGGCCTGCTTCGTCTAATACTTGGAACAGATTTATGATAAACTGAATTGTAATATAGTCTTGCTGGCTTAAGAGCATAAACCCTACTATGCAAATAAACCCTTAGCCGTAATTTATGAAGACTGGGATTGGTCACTTGCAGATAACCCATTTCACTGCTACATTTACACAAAGCCGGTGATAACTCTCCTGGAACCGGAAGAATAGAGAAATGATTAACACAGAACACCTTCTGATACGATCGTATTCAACTTCAGATGCTGCACCTCTTTACAGGATACTACGTGACGACGCCGCCTGTCTGGGCGATTATTTCCCTAATTTGCTTCAAAGCTGTAGCTCTCCGGGAGAGACGCTGATCTATTTGGAGCAAAGGGACAAGGACTGGAAGGAGGGCAGGGGATTTGCCTGTGGTATCTTTTTAAAAGGCAGTACGATACTTATAGGCCATATATCTGTACGTGAAATCGACTGGAGTGTACCTAAAGGAGAACTATCCTGTTTTATCACTTCGGCGTACACCGGGAATGGATATGCAACTGAGGCGTTGCGGCACTTCAGGAATTGGTGTTTTCATGATAAAAAGTTCAACAGACTTTTTATGAAAGTAGACACTCAGAATAAAGCCAGTCTGAAGGTAGCCGGGAGGAATGGGTTTAAAGAGGAAGGAGTGTTAAGAATGGACTACCGGAAAGTCGGGTAAATATCTGACCGTAACGTTGATCGTGTAGTTGAAATGATGCTGGATGCCTGATTACACGGGTATACTCGTTTAAGAAGAGGATGGTGGCAGAAGCACAAGTTATATATTGAATAAGGCAGATAATTTGTAGCTTTTGTCTAACTTACAACTATCTTGTTTTATACCTTTTCATAGGGTTTACAGTAATCTGTTATGATAGTTATAGATTTTGAACGGCGACATCGGAAAGAGTAGTGACGAATATCATTTTTGTTTCTTATAATGCCCGTTTATCTTTAGCCAGGTTAAGTTCTAAACCATGAAAAAACTTGCAATTCTGCTTTTTATCTTTCACTCACAGGTAATAAAGTCGCAGAATTTAATACCTGCCGTAAAAGTGAAAGCCGATCTTGACGGTCTCGTAACTCTGCTTGAGAATATTCATCCCGATGCTTACAATGCTTTTGGAGGAAGAATGAACTTCTACCGCGATTATCAAAAGATTAAAGCTTCTATTCCTCCAAACGGGCTATCAAAAGAAGAATCATATTTTCTGTTTTCCGGTTTTATATCAAAGCTTCACGATGGACACACGTATCTTTCATATCCCGGTATAGCTCAGCCCGCAACAAAAAATAAAGTTTTTTCTCCTCTTTCATGGGAGATAGCAAGCGATGGCTTATTTGTTAAACAAACCACTTCTGTGTATAGTGGATTAAAGGGCTGTCGGTTGCTTGCAGTAGAAGGCGAATCTGTAGATAGTCTGCTTAAAAAGGTTAGCCAGTTGCAGCCATGCGAGAACAAATACGGGGCATATTCAAATATTGTTTGGTATCTGAGCGATGTTTCTTTTCTCAGTCGCTTGCTAAAGTTTAAAAACGATTCCATCACCCTGACATTGCAGAAGCCCGATGGTAAGCTGATAGAACAAACTGTAACGTATTCCGCAAAAATAGGGCAGCCTGTTCCTACTGTTAATAGTGGTTTGTTCCATTATAAATACCTCGATAATGATCATAAAATAGTATGGTTTAACTTCAGAACTGCATTCAGCCGTGAGGTACTCGAACAAATGGCTGCTCAAAAAATGGGTTATCAGGATATACTAAACTCTTTGTATGCTAAATATTACCCTGAGAAGAAAATGCCTGGAAATGGTGAAGACGCAATTGCCCCGCTTCCATCCCTTACTGAGACTTTTAAAAGGATGCTCGCAGAGATGAAAGAAAACAGTGCCACCCACCTTATCATCGATCTGAGGGAGAATGGGGGAGGCTGGACATCGTCAACCTTTCCTACTCTTTACATGTTGTTTGGTGATCGTTTTTTTGCTCATGATTTTAAAATTGAATATAATAAAAGGCTGTCATCCAATTTTTTATCTAAGTTTAACACAACAATAGAAGAATATAACAGGACCAATAATACCTCTTATAGAACCGGGGATTATCAGTTCGGAGATTTCGTTCCTTTTGATTCTGCCCAAACCACCGTACAAAGGCGGGAAAACTATATTAAATCAGTAAAACGCTACAGTTATAATGATGGGCTTCTGTTAGAAAAGATAAATGGAGAGCCCGTATACTCACCTAAAATAATCGTAGTTACTTCACCTTCAACATTTAGCGCTGCATTTCATTATGCTTATTTCCTCAAAAAACTTTCCGATGCTCCACTTGTCGGTGTCTGTTCCAAACAATCCGGAAATACGGGCATGGAAACAATAAATATTGCCCTTCCAAATACGGGGATTTCAGGATCTGTCTCTTGTTCAGTTCAGATGTTTTTCCCCAATGATAAAATTGCAGGAAAGAGCCTCGATCCCGACTATCCAATTACCTGGGATATATGGCAGAAGTTTCAGTTTGATGCTAATTCGCCTTTACTTTATATTCTAAGTAAAATTCGGTCAGGAGAACTATAACGGGTTTATTGTTTTTATTGAACCACTTATTTTTTGAATAAGAAAAATAGAGAGTACTCATTAGAATATACGGGGCTATTCGCCGCCAGGTTCCCATACCTCAATATTATTGCCTTCCGGATCAAGAATGTGCACAAATTTGTGATAATATAACACTGCATGATGATATATTGAAATAAGATGATATACAGATACTCTGTCCGGGCAATTTGCAGCGGTATTTCAAGAATTACCAGTTTACCTGTATCATAATGGTCTATAATAGTCCGGATACGAACAGTTTAAATTGTTTATAAATATGTAAGTTGTTGAATGAAAGAAGTTTAATCTTATGGCATGGCATTTATATAGCTGGTATGGAGAACGGCATGAGCTGAATTTAGTAACAGGATCTAAATCACCTGTAAACGCAATATCATGATAAGAAACTATTTGAAAATAGCCTGGCGGAATATCCTTAAACGTAAAGGTTTTTCACTGATCAATGTTGGGGGACTTGCCTTGGGTATAGCCAGTTGCCTCCTTTTAATGGTTTATGTAAGTTATCACCTCAACTTCGACAAACAATTTGATGACATCAGTAACATTTACATAGTTGAAAATAATCAGTCAGGAGATGGAAAGGTCTATACGTTCTCTTCTACACCGCGATTGGCGGCATCAACAATTAAATCAGAAGTACCCGGCGTGATCGACGCAATAAGGGTGATAGATTATACGGCCGACGGCCTGTTAAGCTACAATGATAAAAGCTTTAGAAAAAACGGACTTTTTGCTGATGAGGGTTTTTTTAATATTTTTCAGTACCGGTTTATAAAAGGTGACAAAAAAACGGCCTTAAGATTACCCAGCTCGGTGGTCATTACAGAAAAGCTGGCTAAAACCCTTTTTGGCAATGACAACCCCATAAATAAGATAATTAAGCGAAACGACCAGCTACCTTTAACCGTGACGGGCGTTATCGAAGATTTACCGGCAAACTCAACATTTCAATTTGAGTTTGTAATGCCATGGGAAATATTTGAAGATACAAATCCCTGGGCAAAACAAGCAGGCTGGGGCAGTAACTTTGCGCAAACGGTAGTAAAGCTGAAAGATCCGGCAGCTCTCGCCAAAGCCAATAGTATACTTAAAGGAATGGTTGGCAGGCATAACGAGGGAAACCTGAACCAGTTTTTTTTGCACCCCTTTTCCAAATTACACCTTTACTCAAAATTCGAAAACGGAAAACCGGCAGGCGGAATGATTGAGCAAATCCAACTGTTTATTACTCTGGCGATTTGTATATTGCTTGTAGCTTGCGTGAACTTCATGAATTTATCAACCGCCCGTTCCGAAGAGCGGGTTAAAGAAGTGGGCATACGCAAAGCGATCGGTTCGGGCAGAATGGCCCTGATCTGTCAGTTCATAGTAGAATCGCTTATATTATCGTTATTATCCACTGCCGTAGCGGTAGTTATCGTAGTGCTGAGCTTACCATATTTCAATATCCTGCTTGGCACACAGCTGGTATTGCCCCTGACCAGCATATGGGCATGGCTAGATATCATGGCGGTAGGCCTGTGCAGCGGGCTTATAGCTGGTAGTTATCCGGCCTTTTACCTTTCATCATTCCAGCCGATAAAAGTTTTAAAAGGTATTTTCAAAGGAGGAAAAGCAGCGCTGCCTTTACGTAAGGTGCTGGTTGTGGTGCAGTTTTCTTTCGCTGTATTTTTAATAACAGCAACTATATGTATATACCGTCAGATAAAATATGTTCAGGAAAGGCCAATCGGATTCAATCAAAACAATCTGGTGGAAATTCCCATGGAAGGTAACCTGCAAGACCAAAGCAGGGTGTTGATCGATGAGCTTAAAAGTATTGGAGCAATTACAAATGCTACAACCTTATCGGCCAGTATAACCTCATCAGGAAATAACACCTGGGGTGTAAGCTGGCCTGGTAAGCCGGATAACCAACAAATTTTATTCGACATCCTGCACGGTGGTGATGATTTTACAAAGACAGCCGGAGTCAAGCTATTGGCTGGCCGGGAATTTTCAGCGAGCAATCCTGCCGACACAGCACATCAAACGGTAATGATTAATGAATCGGCAGCCAAAATCATGCATCTTAAAAATCCTGTAGGTACTATTATTAATTGGGGCGACGCCAGGATCACCGTTATCGGAGTGTATAAAGACTTTGTGTGGGGATCTCCGTACGAAAGAACAAGGCCGATGTTCACACAATATTATACTCCTGGTTCAATTATAGCCCTGCGCCTCAATTCATCCAGAAGTATCACAGCCAACATTGAAGCGATTAACAAAGAATTGAAAAAGGTAAATCCCGCTTATCCGCCGGATATCCGGTTTGTCGACAGCGACTTTGAAAAGAAGTTTCAAAACGAAAAGTTATTAGGCACCCTGGCCAATCTGTTCGGTTGCTTAGCCATTGTTATATCATGCCTCGGGCTTTTCGGTTTAGCAGCATACGGCGCAGAGCAGCGTGTTAAAGAAATTGGCGTACGCAAAGTTTTGGGCGCAACTGTGTTCAACCTTACTGCCTTATTGTCAAAAGACTTTCTAAAGCTGGTAATAATAGCGATAATCATCGCTGCTCCTTTATCTGTTTATTCCTTAAACCAATGGCTTCAAAAATTTGAATACCGCATTACCTTAAGCTGGTGGATGCTTGTCTTTGCGGGAGGACTAACTGTTATTATTGCTATTGTCACGGTCAGTTACCAGGCCATCAAAGCAGCCCTTGCCAATCCGGTGAAAAGCCTGAGAAGCGAGTAATTTTGATTTTACGTATTAAAAAAATCGCCAAAGTGCCAAAGGATTCCGGATGGATCGTGCAAAAAACACTCTCTGCCCCAATGTTCTATCCGGACAGGAATACGTGTCTCATCCTGAATTGGCTATACGCTTTTAGTTGATAGTCATGGATTAATTATACACATGCTGCTCTCAGATCCCGCGGGCTCAGAAAGGACAGAAAATGTTTCTTTGGAAAACATAGGAAATACCCGGGAGAGATGTTTTTCAACCGGAAGTTCGCTGATGAAATCAAGAGAAGTTAAGAAGAGTGTGGAAAATACATCCAGCTTCTTGAAAATTCAGAAAGAGTGTTCTTATGTTTGCTTCATCAATCGCTGCTTACCGGCATAGCAGCAAAGATATCAGCCTCTCAGCTTCCGGGGAAGAGCAAGACGGGAAGAGGTGTCGAATTTTAAAATTCAAATAATGGGAATATTTGACAAAGCAAAAAATACCGAAGCTTACACCCTGGCAGATGCAACCGTCGACGGAAAAACAGAGCCGATATATGAAAAAATATGTCAAAAATACTTGCATCTTGTCGCTATCGCTCTTTTTGTACTGCAAACGGCTTGTAAGTCCGAAAGTGACTCCTCCAGGCTTATCTTAAAGAGAGATAAGGAAACGTCTCTCTATGCGTATTTCGATGAAAAAGGTAACAAAGTTTTAGGCGATTATTATGCAGCTTATACCGGCACGATGATAGAATACGGAATTGTTGCAGACCCTGATTTCGTATTAATTGACAAAAAGGGCAACCATATCTATAAGATATATCCCTTCGATAACGGACCGGATTATACCAGCGAAGGAGTATATCGAATAATAAAAGACGGGAAAATCGGATATGCTGATTCCTTAACGTCCAGGGTTATAGTTGAGCCTAAATTTGATTGTGCTTTTCCTTTTGAAAATGGGAAAGCCAAGGTCAGCATGAAATGCAAAGAAGTCTTTGCCTTTCCCGGAGATGAGCACTCTACCTGGCA
>JAATFW010000208.1 GCA_015654985.1 Sphingobacteriales bacterium
CCGTTAATCGCACCATACAGGAATTGAAAAAGGTCTTTGTTTTCCAGAGTTTTTCAGCACGCGATCCATTAGTCACACCATATATGAATTGAAATTACACCAGTACAGAGGGGCAGACAATTTTAAGATACATCTAATCTAACTCCAATATACAAATCTTCCCTCCGCTCCCTTCTCTATCATGAGTATGCCCGGTTTGTCATTTTCTATTTTTGTAAGCGCTGCTAGACTTTTTTGAAGCATTTGAGGCCGGACGTAATCCAGTTCTGTTTTTAGTAAATTAAAAATTTGAGAGTAAGGCGCGGTGGGGGGTAAAATATCCGTTATCTATTTAGCTTCATATTTGCCGCATGAGTTTTATCATGCGGCGGACTATTCCGGCCCTTAACGATTTTTTCATAAAAAAAGAGTGAATGGAGAGCCTGTTTCTGGTTCTACATCTGCATCATATTCGATCTGTCATTATATTCAGTAGCGGTAGCATGAACCTTTACTGTTTTGCCTGGCAGTAATTTCTAAGGTACAATGTTTTTGATGCTGCATTTTAATATTTCTGGTATACAATCAAGGTGTTCTACGGTGTGCTTATTAATGACGGTGCCGAATGCCTGACCAAACGCCTACCTGTTCCTCATCTTATCAGCATTTCGTCAGGGACTCATTAGTGATTTGTTAGGGTTATGCGCGGGAATAGCAATACCCGTGAATGGGCTGGTTGTCTGAAAGGTAGCCTACCCGGTCTGTCTGTTGCTGGTAATGGTTCCAGAACCACCAGATGTAAGGTATGATGAAGTCTCCTTTTCGGGAAGCCTATGAAGATGATACTTCCGCGCGGCTTTTAATCCAGGAGATCACTTCCGCCACCCTATCCCTGCTCACCTTTACCGGTTCGTCTGGTGGCGTGCTTAAATTCAGGATGATCCCCCTGTCAGCACACCTGCTCCAGTTAATAATGGCATGGCGGCCAACAATGCAGGTACGGTTCACTTTGCAAAACCTGTTGGGGTCGAGATGCGATTTTATGTTTTCCAACTTGTCCCAGAAAATCAGCGAACTGCCATCGTTTTGCCGTAACACCAGCGTCCGCTTATTAACCAGGCAGATATAAGCGATATCGCTAACAGGTACACGCGTCTCTGTTTTTGTAGCTGAATTAAAGAGAAGAAGATCGTTGGGGTACACAGGGATAGGGGTATTCTTTTGCTCCTTTTTTATTCCGGATCTCTGGTAATGTCCATAAAAAGATAACAGCAGGTAAACCGCGTTTAATATAGCGGCCGAATCTGATATGTTTTTGAACATAAAGGCATTGTAGGCATAGCGGATACTTTGTTCATCGGCATCAAGGTATCTGAACCAGAACCAGCTTATGGGAACAGACACTCCTGCAAGACTTGACCAGCCTGTTAAAACCTGTACGATCATTCTCTTCAGGATCCGGCCCTCCCACTGGTATTTCTTATCAAACCAGCGGCTGATATGCTGAATCAGGATGAATTGCGTAACAATAACGGTATATATTACAGCAAAAGAATAGGTGAACCATTGGGGAACGACCCACTTGTATAAGAGTTCGGGAGGCAAAGGCAGCAGGGCATAGACGGTGGCAATCAATGCAATAAGTACCACTACGAGCGAACCCGGGTATGGATCTGCATCCGGTTCCTTATGCTTTGAAACATCCGCTTTCTTTTTCATTTGCCGGGCTTAGCATGACCATCCGGAAAGGCATGATGACAGGTTGTGTCTTAGACGGAATGGGATAGGGCTAAAATTACAAAATCAATCTTTCCGGAAGCAGAAACATTCCTTTGTTTTTTTAAAAATGTGACGGTTCGGGACCGTTTTTGTACATTTCAGGTAAAATAATCTGGAGGAAGGTACATTTCAGGATCATTTCTGTACACTCCGGGTAAATCTCCCTCATTCGCCTGAAAAATCCGGGCGAAAATCACTATATCTTTGTAAGACAAGGAACCGGCAACATGAAGACGATGGAATTTCAACCTTCGGACAATTATCAGGCTCGCGGTGGAAAAGAAGCGGACAAGGCCCCGGTTTCAGAAAGCAAGCTGACGCGCTTTCTGAAATGGTACAATCGTGTGCCCCTGCTCCGGAAGGTTCCCCCGTCGTCGCTGTTTTCTTTTATCGTGGTAGTGTCGATGACCGCTCTGCTCCGCCTGTTTTTTCCGCCCGGGGAATGCACTTGTGAAGATCAGTTTATCGATCCGAAATTGGAAGCAATGGCAGACTCCGGTAATCAGGAGGTGAAACAGTACATGGCACAAAAGGATAACCCGATCAACTGTGCCGGCAGAAGAAAAGAACTGTTGGAGCAGCTTCAAAGGAAGAAAAATAAAAACAGGTCTACGCAATAGCGGGACTGTTTTCAAGATAGTGGACAAGGGGAGAGTACCTGTGTATCATGCCGCCGTTCCCCGGCGGTGAAAAGTGACCAGAGCTACGTCAGCAGTTCCCCGAAATATTTTGCTGCTGATGGTGCCCAAACCGGCAGGTACCCGTAAGAGGATTTACCGGATCGGTCACAAGGGACGCCATGGCCCGGCGATAAGGGCTGAGCAATAACCGTCTATAGGGACAGCTACGGCAAGGCCGTGCTGCAGTGATGGAAATGAATAAAAAGCAGGCGATGAAAAGACTGAGCAAAAGATTGCGGCGATTAAGGACAAGGCTTTACCTGGAGAAACAGGGAATTGCCCTGCTGGCGTTGTTGTATTGCGCAATCTGCCGGTTTTTAGGTTTGCTTGTAAGCCTGGTCCTGGTTGCCAAAGATCAGACGGCTGCATTTCCGCCCTTTCCCTTTCCGCGTTTATTCATCAGGGCCGTTCACGATTGTCATGGTGCGGTATTTCAGCGTCGGGCTGTATGGAATAGTGCAAAATGATAGATCTGTCGTTCTATTATGAAGAAGGCTGCCCCAGGGGCAACCTTCTCCGGCCCATCCACCTTTCGGGCGAACGGCACTTTAAAAATATAAATCATTACAAAGTTAACGAATAAGACGTTATGCTTAATACTATAAAAAACAATGTGGTGGCTACGGTAGCCTCCATATTCATGCTCTTCGGAGCAGTAGGCCTTACGGCAATGGACATGCCAAAAGACAGTGAAAAAAGTGCAGCAAAGAAAGAAGAAGCTAAGGGCTGCCCGATAAAGGCGCCGGCTAAATTAGTAAACGGCAAAAGGCAAATAACCTGGTATTATAATAGTTCAAACACCAGTGAAGCTCAATTTAAAACAGCCTCAAACTGGAATATGACCAATGACCCGGATGATAGTGATTGTTTTTCAACGGGGA
>JAATFW010000097.1 GCA_015654985.1 Sphingobacteriales bacterium
ATATGCGACCGGCACCTCAAACTATACTGGGCCACCGACCACAATGAAATGCTTACTCTGGGAACGGAGTACATCTTTTCTGAACTGATGGTTGCCAGTGCCACCGACAAGCGCAGCATGCTTTGCGATGTTGCCAGTATGCTCACGCCTACCAGTGAAACTGTTTATCAAAATCTCGACAGAACAAACAGCATCTGGTATTTCTGGGAGGAAACTTACAAAGGTATTATGTATGCTAATACCATTATCCAATTTGTAGACAAAGTGGAAGGTTTGAACGAAGCTACTCAAAATGCCTATAAGGGCAGGGCATATTTTCATCGTGCCTTCCGCTATATGGCTTTAATTTTTCAGTATGGCGATGTACCGCTTGTTACCAAGGTTTTAGAGGTACCTAAACAAAACTACCGCAGTACAAAGCGTGACGCTATTCTGCAAATGATTACCAAAGATATGGAGTTTGCCGTGCAATGGGTGCCCGATCAAAAAGGCATGAGCCTGGTAGGCATGGTAAATAAGGGAGCCTGCCGCATGTTGCTTGCTAAATGCTACCTGGCGTTGGGAGAGTATGCAAAAGCCAGGGAGCAAACCGATATATTGATTGACCAATCAGGCTATTCGCTTATGCTCGACAACTTCGGTACATTCAATGATGGCGGCGAACCGCAGACATGGCCGATTACGCGAAATGTGATCTGGGATTTGCATCGCGCCGAAAACAAACTCATCTCCGTCAACCATGAGGTCATAATGGGTATGCCTAACCGGGGTGCGGATGCAGAATCATTTGTTCAAATGCTTACGATGCGCATCTTGTATCCCTTTGTTTTTGACACCAGGATACAAACAAAGGATGGTAAACAGGCACTGTTAAACATTAAACGTAATAATGCTGATTACAATCCCACGTATGATTATATGAGGGCATTCGGGCGCGGCATTGCCACATTTCGTCCGACTTATTTTAGCACCCATTCTTTGTGGAATGTTAACGGCGTTATGGATGCTACCGACTTGCGCCATAATTCAGGGGTGGGCAATTGGGTGCGCATGGAAGATTACCGCGTTAATAACAAGGCGTCTGCAGAATTTGGAAAACCCCTCACGCTCCACAATCCTGACAATGGGGCTCTGCTATGCAGCGACACGATTCGCCGTTGGTTTGATGTCCCTCATTACAAATTCTATTTGGATGATCCTGTAAATGAAGCCAATATAACCGGTTCAGACGGCAATAGAGGTGCAACTAACGGAGGCAACGCCGACTGGTATCTCTACCGTTTGGCAGAGGCGTATCTCCTTCGGGCTGAAGCCAAATACTACATGAACCCGGGCGATCCTACCATTAAGGATGACTTGAATATACTGAGACAGCGGGCAAAATGCAGCCAGTTATATCAAGGCACCGTTACTATCGGTGATATCATGAACGAACGTGCCCGTGAATTATATTGGGAAGAATGGCGTAATGTGGAACTTAAGCGTGTGTCGCTGTGTCTTGCCCGTAGTGGTAAGCCCGATGAATGGGGCAATACCTACAGTCTGGATAACTTTGATAAGCAGAGCGGTACGGATGCCGGAGGCGGAAGCTATTGGTATCAACGTATTGTACACTACAGTATGTATAACAAAGGCCCTATTCAGATCGATGCCACCGGCAATAGCAACCCTAACTATACTATGGACAAAAAGAATGTTTATTGGCCGATTCCTTATGCCGCAATTACAGCTAACAATAGAGGACAACTGAGTCAGAATTATGGCTATGACGGTTATAATCCCGCTGCACCCGAATGGGATACCTGGGAAGATGCCGTAGCAGACGAAGATAAGACGGCAGATTGATTTTCAATAGTAACAGGTTGTGGCATTAGGGCCAGGAACAGACCTCAGGACAGATTGGTGATTTGGACCGGAAGTCAGCAATCTGGTATTCAATTTTGTGAATACCTGATTGCTGACTTTTTTAATTTATACGATCTTTTATTATACATATTGCACGATTCTGAGACGCATTTTACCTCCGGCCTCCGATATTCAATCTATCCTCCGGATATCCGGCAGCCAAACTTTCAACTTCCGGCTATATCCCCAATTTTATTCCCGCCGCCTTTAAATCATCAATCAGCTTTTCCTGGAAGGATAGTTTTGCATCAGTAAATCCATGTGCATTTACCCAGACATTGACCATTAATCTGTAGCCATCAGGCTCGAGGACAGAAACCCCGATTCCTGGGGCAGGATTATTCAGAATGTTTTTAGAACTCTTTGCCGATTGTTCTGCAATGACCTTTACCTGTTTACTATCAACACTGTAATTAAACTTTAGTTCTATATCCATCCTTCTTTTGCCCTGGCGGCTTACATTAATAATGATCTCGTTGGACAGTTTGCTGTTAGGAAAAATGACCGTTTTATTCTCAAAGGTAGTTACCACGGTATAGAATATCTGGATCGACGTTACAGTTCCTTCCTGTCCCTGTGCGATAATTGTATCGCCGGCTTTAAAAGGCTTCAGTATGAGGATCAATACTCCGCTGGCGAAATTCTGAAGAGTTCCGGAGAGTGCTAAACCTGCTGCAACGCTCAATGCCCCGATTATTGTAGTTAAGATGGTAAGCTGAACGTTGACGATCTGCATAACGATAAGCAGCAGGATAATCTGCATAGAGATAATAATAAGGCTCTGGATAAAGGGCTGCAGCGAAGGATCGAAATTTCGTCGTTCCATACTGCGCACAATCGCCCTGCGTACCACTCTGATCAGCCAGAGGCCGATGATGAGGACAATCACCGCCAAAATCATACTGGGGCCATTGCGAAGCACCCAGTCATAAACTTTATCATAAAATTTTTCCACCTGCATAGCTCCAAACTTAGGAGAAGTTTGCCAATTTTAAAAGAGGCAGCACTGCAGTTCAATAAAAATTAAAATGTTATGGTATAAAAAAAAGCCCTGAAGCATTGCCTCAGAGCTTTTTTTATATGATTCCTTTAGAGGAACGGGTGGTTTGATTACATCATTCCGCCCATGCCGCCGCCGCCCATAGGAGGCATACCTGCGCCGCCTTTTTCGTCTTCAGGATCGTCTGCAAGTACACATTCTGTAGTCAGGAGCATAGCTGCGATAGAAGCAGCATTTTCAAGAGCTACGCGTGTTACTTTAGTAGGATCGATAACACCTGCACCGATTAAGTTTTCATAAACATCGGTACGTGCATTGTAACCGTAATCATCAGTTCCTTCTTTAACTTTCTGAACTACGATAGAACCTTCGATACCTGCGTTTTCGCAGATCTGGCGAAGTGGTTCTTCGATAGCGCGACGGATGATCTGGATACCAGTGTTTTCGTCTTCGTTAACGCCTTTGAGATCAGCTAATGCTTCTACAGCACGAATGAAAGCAACACCACCACCGGCAACGATACCTTCTTCAACCGCAGCACGGGTTGCATGCAAAGCATCATCAACGCGGTCTTTCTTTTCTTTCATTTCTACTTCAGTAGCAGCACCAACATAAAGAACAGCAACACCACCAGCTAATTTAGCAAGACGTTCCTGTAATTTTTCGCGGTCGTAATCAGAAGTAGTTGTTTCTATCTGAGCTTTGATCTGGTTAACGCGGGCTTTGATATCATCACTCTGGCCGGCGCCATTGATGATTGTAGTATTATCTTTATCTACAACTACCTTTTCAGCCTGGCCTAAGTAAGTAAGATCAGCATTTTCAAGCTTATAACCTCTTTCTTCGGAGATAACGGTACCGCCGGTCAAGATTGCGATATCTTCAAGCATTGCTTTACGGCGATCGCCAAAACCAGGAGCTTTAACCGCTACAACTTTCAGCGAACCACGGATCTTGTTAACAACTAATGTTGCTAAAGCTTCTCCGTCGAGGTCTTCAGAGATGATAATAAGGGGTTTACCTGTTTGTACCTGTTTTTCAAGAACAGGAAGCAATTCTTTCATGCTGCTGATCTTCTTATCGTAGATCAGGATGTAAGGATTTTCTAATTCTGCTTCCATCTTATCAGCATTGGTTACGAAGTAAGGAGAAAGGTAACCACGATCAAACTGCATACCTTCTACAGTTTTAACTTCAGTTTCAGTCCCTTTTGCTTCTTCAACAGTAATTACACCGTCTTTACCAACTTTGCCCATCGCTTCAGCAATTAATGAACCGATGATCTCATCGTTATTTGCCGAGATTGATGCTACCTGTTTGATTTTGTTATTGTCTTCGCCAACAGTCTTTGACTGTAGTTTCAGGTTTGCAACAACTGCTGTAACAGCTTTGTCGATACCGCGTTTCAAATCCATTGGATTTGCACCGGCAGCAACATTTTTAATTCCCGACGTTACGATAGCCTGGGCTAAAACAGTTGCAGTTGTAGTTCCATCACCTGCTATATCAGCAGTTTTAGAAGCTACTTCTTTCACCATCTGTGCGCCCATGTTTTCAAGGCTGTCTTTCAGTTCGATCTCTTTAGCTACAGTAACACCATCTTTGGTTACAATAGGAGAACCGAATTTCTTATCAATAATAACATTACGGCCTTTAGGGCCTAACGTAACCTTCACTGCGTTGGCTAAAGTGTCAACTCCTCTTTTTAGAGCGTCGCGCGCTTCAACGTTGTATTTAACTAATTTTGCCATTTTAATTTTAGATTTTAGATGTGAGACAACAGATGTGATGCATTTTTCCTCTCAGCACCCACTAATGTAATTTAGATTCTTTTGCTTCAGACTCAGATTTGACAGGCAGTGTTATACTTATCCCATTTCTCAAATCTTCCGTCTCCTTTTACAATACTGCGTAAATATCAGATTCGCGCATAATTAAGTATTCCTTACCATCATAGGTAATTTCGGTACCTGAATATTTGCCATATAAAACCTCGTCGCCCACTTTAACAGTTAAAGGCTCATCTTTTTTGCCATCACCAACGGCAACTACAGTTCCTCTCTGAGGTTTTTCTTTAGCTGTGTCAGGGATATAGATACCTGATGCTGTTTTTTCTTCTGCAGGAGCAGCTTCAACTACTACTCTATCTGCGATAGGTTTGATATTTAATGCCATAGTTATATGAATATTAGTTTTGCTCTTCTATCGTCAGATTTTGTGCCAAAGCATCGGGAACGGTTATTTATGCCGGATGATTGTCAAAATTTCACTCATGCAATTCAAGTCCCTGCTATTAGCTTCAGATCCGGTGTCAAGCTGTCAGTGAGTGGCAGTGCTTTTTTGAGCTTAGCAGGTTCTTTGTGATCTTTAAAAAACAAACAGATTTTTCACAAAAAAAAGAGGTTGGAATCACTTTGACTACAACCTCTTTAAGCCCTTTTAAGTCCCGAACTCTTATTTCAGCGTTCGTCTTTAAACTTTGACCTTTAAACTATTTCTTGCTACTATCGCTTAAACCCGGTAAAGTGGAAGGAGCAGCAGGAACAGTAGGAGTTCCTTTATTGATTTGTTTTTGAATTTCTTCAGCTTCTTTATTTTTATTCCCGGCTTTAGGAATTACAACATTGACCATTAATGAAATAACCATCAGGCCAATGATCAGCGTCCATGTTCCTTTTTCAAGAAAGTCGCCTGTACGCTGAACTCCCATAATATTGTTAGAGCCTGCAAAGCCTGAAGTTAAGCCGCCACCTTTTGGTTCCTGGATCAAAATAAGAAAGGCCAGCAGTACACAAATAATAATTCCGAGAATGATAAGCACGTAAAACATAATATTTTTTAATTAGCTGATTTTCTTTTCTAAATCTTGAATTTGACCGGCAAAGTAAAGCTTTTTATCCGGGAATTTCAAACTTAATTTTTTGTAAATTTCTATTGCTTTATGATAGAGCATCTGATCGGTGTAAATTTTAGCCAGTGTTTCTGTAACGAGCTCAAGGCTATCCTCAGAACTTTTACGGGCTTTATTTTCTGTATTAAGCTTATTTGCCTGAGGCGGCTTGATCTGTGGTTCCTCTTTGATGAATTTTTCTATAATTCCATCGTCCTTCTTCTTCAGTTCAAATTCTATTGTAGTAGTGGGCTGGCGACTTAACGTATTTAATTCAGGCTGGATATGAAATATGTTTTCGATGATCTGCTGATTTAGTTCCCCGGCAACTGCCTTTTTCAGATCAGATGAGGGCGCTTTTACATAAGGCCGGTAGGTTTTTTCATATTCTTTCCTTGTTTTATGAAGCCACCACAAAAAGGAATACGGCAAGGTATCATCATCATATTTTGAAACTTCAGCACCCGCTTCTTCTTCAGTTTTTGCATCAGCGTTTTCATTCTCTTCATTCTCCGCCTCAATATCTTCATCCTGGAGAGGGTCTATTGCCGAGCGGTTAAAAACGAAATAGTCAGACGAAGCGATACTCTCTACAATAATCTTTTCGTCTGCCGGTATCTCAGCAGACACATCCGGGGAAATAGTTTGAAGATCCTC
>JAATFW010000306.1 GCA_015654985.1 Sphingobacteriales bacterium
AAAGCCTTGAGTGCTTCATTAAATGAAATACTGACGGACTTTCC
The DNA here is from genome assembly GCA_015654985.1 of Sphingobacteriales bacterium. Lineage (GTDB taxonomy): Bacteria > Bacteroidota > Bacteroidia > Sphingobacteriales > Sphingobacteriaceae > Arcticibacter. The sequence continues at coordinate 45 of JAATFW010000306.1, forward strand.
TCAGATAGATGCAGTGATTGGGCGCTTTGGCGAAAACTACTCCTATTTCAACCCCTATTTTACAGGAAAATGACCTGAATCGGAAGATGAGCTGGCTGCGGTAATTGACACTATCTATGCCATTGCCGTTAAAAAACACGGCAAGATCTTTATTCCCAGAACCTGGGGACTCGGAAATGAATCATGGCATGCAGACCCTCAGCTATACCAGCAAATAACAGGCAAGGTACAGGCAGATACAGGGATCATTTTTTCCGTAAAAAATACGCAAACTGATTTCTGGCGCTACAATCGTTTTAACCCTACCCTGGGCACCGGCTCAAAAAAACAGGCAATCGAGTACCTCTGCCAGGATGGATATCATTTTAAATCATCTATCCCCAATTATGAGGTGATCCGCATGGCAAGGGGCAGCAAAGAAATAGACCACAAACCCGCAGGGATGAAAGCTGCCCGGGATATGGGTGTAGAGTATACGTGGGGATGGCTTTCTGCAGATGGCTGGTGCGGTCCGCATATTGCCCGCGAAGAATGGCTGCAGGCCAACATCTACGGCTACACCCATCTGATGTGGGATGCTGATCAGGACCCTGAAATGCTTGGCAGAAAATGGGCGTCTTTAGCTTTTAACGTCCCTTTAAAATCAAAAGCGGCGGCGGTTATTGCCGGTATTCTGATGCTCTCGGAGGATATGATCCTGAAAGCCTGTTATTTTAAAGATTTCAGTACAAAGCATAACGGGTGGCTGCCTGCACTGAACTGGGAAAGGGACGATGTGATTGGCGGAGGCACCCGCTCGCATAAAAATGACGACTGTAAGTTTTCCTTTGGCCCCGGCCAGATTAAAGGGCTTTTTGATAAAAAAACCGTAGCGGCTGATTGCCGCGAAAAGGAGGAAGCCTACAAACTGGCGGTCAGGATGCTTGATGATTTTGACCGGATTAAAAATACGTTGCCCGATCAGAAACAGGCAGCAGAAGTACGTAACACCCTGCTTTCGGGGAAATATCTTACTGAGGTAATTTATTATTATATAAACGGCATGTTCAGCTATTATAATGGCGACAATGCCAAAGCAAAGGAATTCCTTCTTAAATGGAAGGATACATGGAAAGAGTATAACGAAAAAATATCCCTTTTGCCGGGCGCTCCTACCCCTATGGCGAACGGTGGTATGGTAGAAACATGCGAAGAAACAATGGCATTAATTGCAACTAAGTAATTATGAGACACAAAAGAATTTCTGTTTTAGCAGCACTGATTATTTTACTCCATGGACTGGCTTCGGGCCAGGACTATATCCGCTACGTGAATCCATTTATCGGAACTGAGGCTACGGGGCATACCTATCCGGGTGCGACAGTTCCTTTCGGCATGGTTCAGCTCAGTCCCGAAACAGGCAATTTCGCCTGGGATTATTGCTCAGGCTACCGCTATAAAGACCATACTATTTTTGGCTTTGCACACACACACTTAAATGGCACGGGGGCAATGGACCTGGGCGATATCCTGGTTTTCCCCTATCAGAACTTTAAAAACAATGAATATAAAAGCACCTTTACTAAAAGCACAGAAAAGGCTTCCCCCGGTTTTTATGAGGTAATTTTAGATAATGATCATATAAAGGCCGAGCTCACTGCCTCTGCACGGACGGGTGTACACCGCTATACATTTGCCAATGCAGGCGAAGCCCATTTGCTGGTAGACCTGCAGCATGGGCTTGCCGATAAGCCCGCTGACATGGCACAACGGGTAATAGAAAGCAAAGTCACCATTGAAAGTAAAACCGTTATCAGCGGATATATCCGTTCAAAAAGGTGGGTCGACAAAAAGATATTTTTTGTATTAAAGCTTCAGAAACCTTTTGAAGCAGTCAGCTTTGCCGATGGAGAAAGGAAACGGCAACTGGTCCTTAATTTTAAAGCGGGTAAAGGGGAGGCTCTGGAAATGAAGGTTGCCCTTTCGTCTGTAAGTATAGAAGGGGCCAGAAAGAACCTTTCGGAAACGCTGAACAAAAGCTTTAACGAGGTAAGGAGCGATGCAGAGAAAACATGGAACACTTATTTGTCTAAGATCAGCATAGAAGGAAGTACTTCCCAGAAGGAGAACTTTTATACCAGCTTATATCACCTGGGCATTCAGCCTAATAATATTGCCGATACAGACGGCCGGTACCGCGCTGAAGACGACAAAATACATCAATCCGCAAATGGCGCCTACTATTCAACGTTCTCCCTGTGGGATACTTACAGGGCTGCCCATCCCCTTTATACCATTTTGTTCCCCGAAAAAGCGGGAGCGATGGTTCAGTCTATGCTCGGGCATTTTGATGCGGCGGGCACACTTCCGGTCTGGACATTATGGGGGAAGGAAAACTGGTGTATGATTGGCAATCATTCGGTACCTGTTATTGCAGATGCGATGCTTAAAGGCATTAAAGGGTTTGATTATGAAAAAGCTTACCACGCAGTAAAAACCACTTTAACATCAAACGGGAACCCTAAATACGACTGGAAGTTATATGATAAGTATGGCTATCTGCCGGCCGATCTTGTAAAAACAGAATCGGTATCCCGAACACTGGAAGCCGCTTACGACGACTGGTGTGCAGCTCAAATGGCTAAAGCCCTCGGCAAAACCAGCGACTTTGAGTATTTTAATAAACGCGCCGGATTTTATGCAAATGTGTTCGACAGATCGTCCGGTTTGATGCGCGGAAAAAAAGCGGACGGCACATGGGTAAGTCCCTTCGACCCCGTCGGGATCTCTCATGCTGAAACCAGCGGGGGCGATTATACCGAAGGGAACGCCTGGCAGTATACATGGCATGTTCAGCAGGACGTTAAGGGATTGATCGGGCTGATGGGCGGAGAAGATAAATTTACCCTGAAGCTTGATTCGTTATTTTCTATGGACTCTAAAATATATGGAGAAGGTTCTACTTTAGATGTTACCGGCCTGATCGGCCAGTATGCGCACGGTAATGAACCAAGCCACCATATCGCTTACCTTTATACACTTGCAGGCAAGCCATGGAAAACACAGGAACTGATTCCAAAAATCCTGAGGGAGCAATATAAAAATTCTCCCGACGGCTTAAGCGGCAATGATGATTGCGGACAGATGAGCGCCTGGTACATATTCAGCTCGCTTGGTTTTTATCCCGTTAACCCGGCAGAAGGAAAATATATTTTCGGCACTCCTGCTTTCAAGAAAGCAGTGATCCATCTTGATAAAAATGACTTTATCATTGAAGCTCCGGATGTTTCTGAAAAGAACATCTATATCCAAAAAACAGAGCTGAACGGAAAGGTTTTTACCGGCAACTCGATCAGCCATAAGGAAATAATGAACGGCGGAAGGCTGGTATTTACGATGGGTTCCAGCCCTGTCCCTCTTGCCGGCACCGCTTCAACAGGCCCTGGAAATGATAAAATGGGTACCTGTACTCATTTTTCGCAGGGATGGGATTATAAAAAGATCATGCCCATGATTAAAAACGCAGGCCTTGGCTGGATCAGGGATGATCTGAACTGGAACGATGTAGAGAAGAAAAAAGGGATATATATTATTCCTGAAACAAGTATGCAATGGATAAAGGCCGCTCATCAGAATGGCCTGAAACTTATCCTGATCCTTAACAGGGGCAATTCGCTTTATAAAAACCCTTACGATCCGGAAGCCTATTCACGCTTTGCAGCTGCAATGGCAAAACAACTGAAAGACTACGCGGATGCACTGGAGATCCTGAATGAACCTGCCAATTTCGGGTATACAAAATATTATGGGGGCCACTGGAACGGGATAGATTCGGCAGGGAATACGGAACCCTGGGTTAAAAACTATGTTATCCTGCTTAACAAA
>JAATFW010000002.1 GCA_015654985.1 Sphingobacteriales bacterium
AACCTGTGGTTGAAGGCGAAAGCGCTGCTATCAGGTTCAGAAGACTGGCAAAGAATAAGAAGTTTGTGTTCTTTGTTGTGCTGCTTCTTATCATCTTTCTTGGCTCCTGGGGATGGATGGCAATGTGGAATACCGGTGTACATCAGGGCTATCAACCTACGCAGCCAATAAAATATTCGCATCAGTTGCACGCGGGGACATTAAAGATCAATTGTCAGTATTGTCACTTTGGGGCATACAAATCTAAAAATGCTTCCATTCCTTCTCTGAATGTTTGTATGAACTGTCATAATTATGTTCAGGCAACAGAAAAATATAACGGGGAAATATCTCCGGAGATCATGAAGATCTATAAAGCGCTGGATTATGATCCCCAGACAAAAAAATACGGGCCTGATCCTAAACCGATTCAGTGGGTGCGGATCCATAACCTTCCTGATTTCGCTTACTTTAATCACTCACAGCACGTATCAGTAGGGGGTATAGAATGTCAGCAATGTCATGGCCCGATCCAGACAATGCCTGAAGTGTATCAATATTCACCCTTAACGATGAAGTGGTGCGTCAACTGCCACCGTACCTATAATGTCAATTACAAGGGAAATGCCTATTACGATAAGATTATTGCAGTACATGATCAGTTGAAGAAGGGCGAGAAAGTGACTCCGGCTGTTTTAGGCGGTATTGAATGTGGTAAGTGTCACTATTAATAAATTTAGAAAAGAAATACAGTTTATATAGCTTAAATGGAAAGCAATAAAAAATACTGGAAAGGTTTAGAAGAACTGCAAAGAACTCCTGAATTTGTTGATAAAAATAAGAACGAATTTGCTGAAGATCTTCCGCTGGAGGATGTATTGAGCGAATCAGGTCTTAATACTGTAACTCCGCGACGTGATTTTCTGAAAGCCATGGGTTTTGGACTGGGTGCTGTTTCACTGGCAGCGTGTCAGACCGCTCCTGTTACTAAATCAATACCCTATTTAATCAAGCCGGAAGAGATCACCCCGGGTGTTCCCAATTACTATGTATCGAGCTATAACGGACAGAGTATTTTGGTAAAAACACGGGAAGGACGGCCGATTAAAATAGAAGGAAATGCTTCGGGACTTTTTGGTAATCATGGTACTGATGCTACAGCACAGGCTTCTGTTCTTGATCTTTATGACGTTTCTAAATTACAGGAACCTCAGTTAAACAATGATAAAGCTTCCTGGAGCCAGATCGACTCTTTTGTAAAAGGCGAATTAAATAAGGTTCAGGCTTCGGGGAAGAAGATACGGTTGGTTTCTACTACAATAACAAGTCCCTCTGCAAAGGCAGTAATTGCTGATTTTATAGCGCAGTACCCCAATACCAGTCATATTCAGGTTGACCCGGTTTCTTATACAGCGATCATCCGTGCAAATGCAGATAGTTTTGGAAAGGCTGTTTTACCGCATTACCATTTTGAGCGTGCAGATGTAATAGTAAGTTTTGCTGCCGATTTCCTGGGAACCTGGATTGCAGGTGAGGAGTTCACAAAGCAGTATGTGAGCAACCGGAATGCAGAATCACTAAAAAAAGGTAAGATGTCAAGGCATATCCAGTTTGAAACTGGAATGAGTATGACGGGTACCAATGCAGATTCGCGCATAGCGGTGAAACCATCTGAGCAGGGGCCTGCATTGATCGCATTGTATAATGCAGTTACAGGAAATTCGTTGAGCGGAGCGGAGGCTTTGTCTAAGAATCCTGCCGCCGCTACAGCCATAAAGATAGCAGCAAAAGAGCTTCAGGGGGCCAGGGGCCGTGCCCTTGTGGTAGCCGGCTCTAATGATGTATCCGTTCAGACTCTCGTAAATGCTATAAATTCTGCTTTAGGCAGTTATGGCAGCACCATTGATCTTGATAATCCTTTTTATTTGTATGCCGGTAACGACGCAGCATTTGCTGCTTTTACCGGAGAAATGAACAGGGGTGAAGTAGGTGCGGTGTTTTTCATGAACAGCAACCCGGTTTATGATTTTTATGACAATAAATCGTTTACCGGCGCTCTTGCTAAAGTCGGGCTGAGAGTTTCTTTCGCCGACAGGAGAGACGAAACAGCTTCGCTCTGTAATGTAATTGCACCTGCTGCCAATTACCTGGAATCATGGGGCGACGAAAATGCTTTTGAAGGGTATTACACGCTTGTACAGCCAACGATTAATCCTGTTTTTAATACACGACAGGCTGAACAAAGTCTGCTGCTATGGTCGGATAATCCCCAAAAGAACTATTATGAATATGTAAAAGCTTACTGGGAAAAGAATATCCTGTCTGGCGGGAGTAAAACATGGAAGGAACTGCTACAGACAGGTTTTGTATATACCGGTACCAAAGCTGCAGGAAGTTATACTTTTTCGGGCAACGTAGCGGGGGCGGCTTTGACGATTGCTGATCAGAGTAAAAGCCTTGCGAAAGATATTGAAGTACAGCTTTACCAGAGCGTAGCGATCAGGGATGGGAGACATGCAAATAATGCGTTCCTGCAGGAGCTGCCCGATCCGGTTTCAAAGGTTACCTGGGATAATTATATTGCAATAGCCCCGAAATTTGCGGAGGAGCAGGGCCTTGAGGAGTTTGACCTGGCAACCATACAAGGTGCCAACGGATACAGTATTACTCTTCCGGTATTACTTCAGCCAGGCCAGGCGCGGGGAACTGTTTCCATTGCTGTTGGATATGGCCGTACGAAAGCCGGAAAGGCCGGCGATGGGGTAGGGCAGAATGCATATCCATTGGCGGGTTTTGTTAATGGAACGGTACAATTCCTGACCTCAGCTAAGCTTAGTAAAGCCGGTGGAAAGATGGAGCTTGCACAGACTCAAACACATCATTCCTACGAAGGCCGTGATATCATCCGCGAAACATCCTTTAAAAAATATATGCAGGATCCATTCTCAGGTACAGGGAAGAATGAGACGGGGCATAAAAACTACGATCTGTGGCCGGAGCATAAGCAAACAGGGCATAGCTGGGTAATGGCAATCGACCTGAATGCCTGTACGGGATGCGGGTCGTGCGTGGTTGCATGTAACGTAGAGAATAATGTTCCTGTTGTTGGAAAAGATGAAGTACGCAGGCGCAGGGAAATGCACTGGATCAGGATCGACAGGTATTACACATTTAATGAAGGGGATAAGGCTGTAACAGAAGAGAGAGAGATTGAGCATCTGGAAAACCTGGATGATGTGACGGTTGTGCATCAGCCGATGCTTTGTCAGCATTGCGATCATGCGCCATGCGAAACTGTTTGTCCGGTTATTGCAACCATGCACTCTTCAGACGGCCTGAACTACATGGCATATAACCGCTGTGTTGGTACCCGTTACTGCGCAAATAACTGCCCTTATAAAGTTCGCCGCTTTAACTGGTTCAATTACTGGAACGATTCACGCTTTGATAATTACCTGAATAACGAATTTACCCAACTGATGCTTAATCCCGACGTAACAACACGTTCGCGCGGGGTAATGGAAAAATGTTCTATGTGCATTCAGCGGATCCAGGGTGGAAGATTACAGGCGAAGCTTGAAAAACGCCCGTTGAAGGATGGAGAAATCAAGATGGCCTGCCAGCAGGCATGTACAGCAGGCGCTATAATTTTCGGCGACTTTAACGACCCCAATTCAGCCGTTCGTAAGGCCCTGGCTAATGAGCGTACGTATTATGTACTGCAGGAAATAAATACGCAGCCTGGCATTGGTTACCAGACTAAAGTTAGAAATACAACAGAAGCTTAATTGATTTTAAGATTTTAATATATATTATGTCAGCTCATAACGAATCAATATTAAGGGAACCATTAATCACCGGTGAAAATATTACTTATGCAAAAATCACCAAAGATATCCTGGTCCCTGTTGAAAATAAGCCAACTAAGGCATGGTGGATCGGTTTTGGCATTGCTGTGTTTTTTGCACTGACCTGGGTAGTAGCAATAAGTTATACCTTCTGGGAAGGCCTGGGAGTATGGGGGCTTAACAAAACGGTAGGCTGGGCATGGGATATCACCGGCTTTGTATGGTGGGTGGGTATCGGGCACGCCGGTACGCTGATCTCTGCGGTGCTGCTGCTTTTCAGGCAGAACTGGAGAAACTCTATTAACCGCTCGGCAGAAGCGATGACCATCTTCGCGGTTATTTGCGCGGCCACTTATATTTTTGCCCATATGGGCCGTCCATGGCTTGCATACTGGGTATTCCCTCTTCCAAATCAGTTTGGTTCTTTATGGGTAAACTTTAACTCGCCGCTGGTGTGGGACGTATTTGCAATCTCGACCTACTTCTCGGTATCACTGGTTTTCTGGTATACCGGTTTACTGCCTGATATCGCCACGATCCGCGACAGGGCTACCGGCTTGCGCCGCCGCATTTATTCGATATTATCCTTCGGCTGGGCAGGTTCAGTAAAAAACTGGCAAAGGTTTGAGTCTGTTTCCCTGATCCTTGCGGGCCTGTCTACTCCGCTGGTGCTTTCGGTACATACTATTGTATCTATGGACTTTGCTACTTCGCTTGAACCGGGCTGGCATACCACTATTTTTCCTCCTTATTTCGTTGCCGGTGCTATCTTTTCGGGTTTTGCCATGGTGCAGACCCTGCTGCTGGTTGCCCGTAAGGTGATGAAATGGGAAAATTATATTACCATGTTCCACATCGAATCGATGAATAAGGTAATTATTGTTACCGGCTCTATCGTAGGTGTAGCTTATCTTACCGAATTGTTCATTGCATGGTACTCAGGTGTTGAATATGAGCAGTATGCGTTTCTCAACCGTATCAGCGGTCCGTACTGGTGGGCTTACTGGAGTATGATGACCTGTAATGTGATCTCTCCGCAGTTGTTCTGGTTTAAGAAGATCCGTACCAGCATCTGGGCCTCATGGGTACTTTCTATTGTGGTGAATATTGGAATGTGGTTTGAGCGTTTTGTAATTATTGTTACCTCGCTTCACAGGGATTATATTCCGTCGAGCTGGGTAATGTTCTATCCTACTGCTATAGATGTGCTTGTTTTTGTGGGATCTATAGGGGTTTTCTTTACGCTCTTCCTTCTGTTCCTTCGTGTAATGCCTGGAATAGCCATGGCGGAGGTGAAGCTGCTCCTGAAGAGTTCAAGCGACCAGGCCAAACAAAAGCTGATCAGGGATGCTAAAACAGACAGTGAGCAGGCAGAGTTTTATCAGAAGTCGCTTGAGAAGTTCGATAGTGTTTCAAACAAGGAATACGCTAATATTTAGAAAATGAGCAACGTCAAATATATTTTAGGCCATTTTGAAGATCCTGATGATATGATGCACGGGATCGATAAACTGCAGGAAAATAATATCGGAATATATGATGTATATACCCCGATGCCTATCCACGGAATTGAAGACAAACTGGGATACAAGCGCTCGCGTTTACCTATTGCAGCTTTTTGCTTCGGTCTTACGGGGACCATTACGGCTATTTCCATGATCTATTATATGCTGGTATACGACTGGCCTATGAACATAGGAGGTAAACCCTCGCTTGCGATGCCGGATTTTGTGCCGATCACATTTGAGCTTACTGTACTTTTCGGAGCTTACGGAATGATGTTTACATTTTTCTATGCCAATCATTTCTTCCCGGGAAGGGCACCGAGAGTGATGGATTTTCGTGCTACCGACGACCGCTTTGTTATTGCAATAGATGCAAAATCGAATCCGTATCCCGATAAAATAGAAGATTTGTTAAAAGAAGCAGGTGCTGTTGAAGTAAAGCACAACGAAAGGAAGTATGTTAGTTATGAATAAGCTCAGGATATTAAGTGCCGCGGTTCTTGCAGTTGCAGCAGCATCTGTAGTGTCGTCCTGTGGTGATAAAAAAAGCCCGGGCCTTGAATTTGCCCGTAATATGTATGATCCGATCGCTTATAATCCGGATCAGCCGAATAAGAATTTTGCCAACGGCCAGACTGCTCAATTGCCTCCGGCAGGGACAATGCCCGTTGGGTATGACCCGGTTGATGAATATCCCAATACTAACGAGGGATACGAAGCTGCCAGTGAACATCTGAAAAATCCGTTACTACGTAACCAGGAAAACCTGGCACAGGGAAGGATCTTATTCCAGAATATGTGTTCTCATTGCCATGGTACAGAGGGAAAAGGCGACGGGCAGATCATCAAACTGGAGAAATTTCCTCCTCCGCCATCCTATTCCACGGGTAATTCTTCGAGGGGTGGATTAATGAAAGATCTTACAGATGGAAAGATTTTCCATACCATAACCTACGGATTGAACCTTATGGGACCGCATCGTACACAACTCAATCCTACTGAAAGATGGAAAATTGTAATGTACGTTCATGAATTGCAAAAACTTCAATAGTTAATGTTTTAAGCCAAATGGGAACTCACAATCAACATACACATAATTTTACTCAACAATACGAATTCTCAGGAAAAGCAAAGACCTGGAGTTTAATTGCTATCGTGATAGGCATAGTGGCTATTGCATATGGCTTTTTGCTGGACCCGGCAGAAAATCACGTTGAACGCACTTTTGCCAATCTGTTGCTGATGTCGTACTACTTTACATGCGTTTGTGCAGCAGGGGCATTTTTTCTTGCCCTTCAGTACGTATCGCAGGCGGGGTGGTCGGCGGGGCTTTTAAGGATTCCGCAGGCCTTTGCGAAGGTATTACCTATAGCGGCAGTGATATTAATTATTATCTGTTTGAGCGGCCTGCTTACTCATAATCTCTATCATCACTGGAACGGGGAGGGGCTTACTGTTAAAGGAAGTCCTGAATATGATCCTGCAATTGCAAACAAAGCGGCATTTTTGAATGTTCCGTTTTTTACAATCCGTCAGGTAGTGTTTTTAGGCATTTACAGTATTTTTGCTATTGCGCTTGCAAGATTTTCCAATAATGAAGACCTCGAAGGAGGGCTGAAAAATTACAAAAAGAGTTTTAAAATCTCCGCAATATTCCTGGTGATCTTTGGTTTTACAACACCTATATGGGCATTTGATACGATCATGTCGCTGGAAGCGCATTGGTTTTCTACGATGTTCGGCTGGTATAATTTTGCTGCTATGTGGGTAAGCGGACTGTGTGTTATTACTGTTACTGCTATCCTTCTTAAAAAAGCAGGCTATATGAACTGGCTTAACGACAGTCACTTTCACGATCTTGGTAAACTGGTGTTTGCCTTTTCGATATTCTGGACATATGTTTGGTTTGCCCAGTTCCTGCTGATATGGTATGCTAACATGCCCGAAGAAACTGTTTATTTTTATAAAAGATGGGAGCCTGAATATAAGCTCTGGTTCTGGGTGAATATTGTGATCAATTTCGTGGCACCCGTGCTTATATTAATGACCAGGGATGCTAAAAGACGTACCAATACGTTACTGGGAGTTTGTATACTGTTATTGATGGGCCATTGGCTTGATTATTATTTGATGATCATGCCTGGGACTGTAGAAGAACATCCTGGTTTTGGTGTCATCGAGATTGGAACGGCCCTGGGCTTTGCCGGATTATTCAGCTTTTTGATGCTGGGACAATTGAGCAGGAAACCTTTGGTTCCGAAGAATCATCCTTTCCTTGAAGAAAGTTTACATCATTCAATATAAATAGCTTACAGAAGGTTTAAAATAACGAATTGTAAAAAGAAATGCGGTTTAATAAATTTTTGATGATCAGGAGTTTTTTTGCAGTACTGGTTCTTTGCCTGCTGGTAAGCGGTACACATGTATATGCCCGCCAGAGCGCACCGACAACCCCGGGAGACCAGGTTGCTACTGATACGGCTCAGCAGATCAATTCATCTATTGGCTCGATTGGCGATACACCTACAGAAGTGAGCGAATCTGCTACTGATGACAGCGGAACGACACTGGCGGCTGCAGATGCCGTAGTAAAGAATTCGGCATTATATAAAACTGTTGGCTTTTATGTTATTCTTTTCGTTCTCCTGTGTATCTTCCTCGGTGTTATCGGAAAAGTACTTAAAGTGTACGAGCTGACCAGGGAGATCCAGGGTAAAGGGAAGGCCATTAACTGGAATAAGATACAGGGTATTGTGTGTATAGTGGCGCTTATTGCGATGTTCTATGGTACATACTGGTGTTTCCACAACTGGGGTAATCTGGCTTCGGGTGAGGCCGGTACAGAGCATGGCCACCGGATTGATGCGATGATGATGACGACTATTATTATTACCACTATTGTCTTTGTCATCACACAGTTCCTTCTGTTCTCTTTTGCTGCCAGATACAGGGGCACGGAAGGAAGAAAGGCTTATTTTTACCCCCATAATAATTCTATTGAACGGCTGTGGACCATCATTCCCGCACTGGTACTTACCGCACTGGTTGTTTTTGGTTTCTTTACATGGAGAAGTATTACGAATCCTTCTGACGCTGATATAAAAAGAGCCCTTTCGATAGAAGTAACAGGAGAGCAGTTCAAATGGAATGTTCGTTATGCCGGTGACGACAACAAGCTGGGTGTAAGGAATTACAAGCTCACAACTCCTACAAACGGGTTGGGGATCGACTTTGCCGATAAAACAAGCTGGGATGATAAACTGGGGAGTGAGATCGTTCTTCCTGTAAACAGGCCGGTACGCTTTACCATTAATTCAAAAGATATTCTGCATAGTTTTTTTATACCTGATTTCAGGGTCCAGATGAACGCTGTTCCCGGAATGGCTACCTACTTCCAGTTTACGCCAACTATTACCACCGAAGAAATGCGCGACAAAACCGGAAATGCTGCCTTTGACTATACGCTTCTTTGTAACAAGATCTGTGGTTCGGGGCATTATAATATGCAGTATAAGGTAAGAGTGGTTTCTGAAAAGGAATACAGGGAATGGTTAACGAAGCAGCCTCTCTTCTTTAACGACGACATGAAGAAAGAGATGCAGCAGAAGCAGCAGACTGCTAAGGTACATGATGCTGCCCTAAATAATAAAATAGCTTTAAATTAATCAGAAAACAGATAGATTGGAGAATATGTCAAGTACAGCGAATCATCATACATTGGAACATTCAGGACATACCCATGATGATCATGGCCATCATCATCAATCTTTCCTGACGAAATATATATTCAGCCAGGATCATAAAATGATTGCCAAACAGTTCCTCATTACAGGTATCATTATGGCCGTGATCGGGATGCTTTTGTCTATCCTTTTCCGCATTCAACTGGGCTGGCCCGACAGGAGCTTTCCGCTGCTTGAAACGTTTTTAGGGAGATGGGCTGAAGGAGGGAGGATAAAGCCCGACTTTTATCTTGCCCTGGTAACCATTCATGGTACCATCATGGTGTTTTTCGTGCTTACTGCCGGATTAAGCGGTACATTCAGTAACCTTCTGATCCCTTTGCAGATCGGGGCACGCGATATGGCTTCGCCGCTGGTTAATATGTTGTCGTACTGGTTCTTCTTCATTGCGTCTGTAATTATGCTGAGCTCATTTTTTGTCGAAAGCGGGCCTGCGAGTGCCGGATGGACCATTTACCCGCCTTTATCGGCCCTTCCCAAAGCAATTTCGGGATCGGGTACAGGGATGACGCTTTGGCTTACCAGTATGGTGATCTTTATTGCCTCATCTTTAATGGGATCTCTGAACTATATCAGTACTGTGCTTAATATGCGCGCAAAAGGAATGGACCTGTGGAAAATGCCTTTGACGATCTGGGCTGTTTTCTTAACTGCCATTCTTGGAGTTCTTTCCTTCCCGGTGCTGGTTGCAGGTGTGGTGCTCCTGATCTTCGACAGAAGTTTCGGTACGAGTTTCTATCTTTCAGACCTGGTGATACAGGGACAGATCATGCCTCAGCAGGGCGGAAGCCCTATTCTCTTTCAGCATCTTTTCTGGTTCCTCGGACACCCGGAAGTATATATTGTTATTATGCCTGCAATGGGTATTGCGTCTGAAGTGATGTCTGTCAATTCGCGTAAGCCTATCTTTGGTTATCATGCCATGGTTTACTCCCTGATCGGTATTACAGTGCTTTCGTTCATTGTCTGGGGGCATCATATGTTTGTCACTGGTATGAACCCTTTCCTTGGAGGGGTGTTTATGATCACCACGCTGATTATTGCCGTTCCTTCGGCAGTAAAGACATTTAACTGGCTCGCTACGCTCTGGAGGGGAAATATCAGGTTTACCAGCGCGATGCTGTTTGCCATAGGAATGGTTTCCCTGTTCATTTCAGGCGGTCTTACGGGTATTTTCCTTGGAAATGCTTCGTTGGATATTCCTCTGCATGATACCTATTTTGTTGTAGGGCACTTCCACCTGGTAATGGGCTCGGCCGCCATCTTCGGGATGCTTTGCGGGGTTTATCACTGGTTTCCCAAGATGTTTGGACGGCTTATGGATGAAAAACTGGGCTATCTTCATTTCTGGATTACATTCGCCGGCGCTTACTTTGTATTCTTCCCGATGTATTTTATGGGACTTGACGGAGTGCCAAGACGTTACTATGCTTTCACTGAGTTCGAATTCATGAAAGAATGGTTAACCGTTAATAAATTTATTTCATGGTCGGCCATTATTACTGGTCTGGGCCAGATTGCATTCCTGTGGAATTTCTTCCATTCCATATTCTATGGTAAGAAGACTACGCAGAATCCATGGCAGGCCAATACGCTTGAGTGGACCACTCCGGTAGAACATCTTCATGGAAACTGGCCGGGAGAACTTCCAACGGTTTACAGGTGGCCTTATGACTACAGTAAACCCGGACATGATGAAGATTTTATTCCCCAGAACACTCCTTTTTCAGAGACGATGAGCTCAAATCTTCCGCACGATTTTGAAGGAAATCCGGAGGCTGAAAAAATACAGCTTGAATGGCAGAAGAGAGAAGAAGCCGACAGAGAGGCAGAAGCTAATATCTGATCTGTACCGGCCTGATCCCGGGAATGCTTTAATAGTTGTATTCCCGTGCTTCTTCGAATTGGATATAAAAAAGATATTTAACACTAACATATTGAAAAATAATGAGGGAAGTTGTTTCAGATATAAATTTAAGGGTGGGCAAAGTGAGTGAGGCAACTTTCGTATCCGACTTTAAGAAGCTCATCAAGCTTCGTTTAACTTTTCTGGTGGTCTTTTCTGCATCTGTGTCTTTTCTGATAGGAAGCAAGGAGCAGGGAATGATCAACTGGATTAACTGGATGACCCTTACTATCGGTGGTTTTCTGGTAACGGGCGCGGCTAACGGATTTAATGAAATTATCGAGAAAGATCTGGATAAGCTGATGACCCGTACCAGCGACAGGCCGATCCCTGCCGGAAGAATGACCACCGGGCAAGCCCTTGTGCTTAGCTTGTTTATGGCAATTATGGGAACCACGATCCTTATGAGGCTTAATTTTTTAACAGGGATACTGTCGGTATTTTCTATTTTATTATATGCATTTGTTTACACTCCGGCAAAAAGAAAATCACCGGTAGCCGTGCTTATCGGAGCTTTCCCGGGGGCGTTACCCCCATTGATTGGTTATTTTGCGGCATTTGAACGGCCCGAAATTTCATGGATACCTATTGTATTGTTTCTCATTCAGTTTGTGTGGCAGTTCCCTCATTTCTGGTCTATTGCCTGGGTGCTGGATGACGACTATAAGAAAGCAGGATTCAGATTATTGCCTACTACTTCGCGCGACAAGACCAGTGCTTTTTTTACGGCATTCTCTACGCTCGTGCTTATCCCGGTTAGCCTGCTTCCAACTTTTCTAGGGTTTGGAGGTTATATTGTAGGGGGGATATCGGCAGTTTGCGGACTTATATTTTGCTGGTACGGCATTAATTTGTTCATTAAAACCGATATTGTATCCGCAAGGAAAGTAATGTTTGGCTCGTTTATTTACTTGCCGGTAGTTCAGTTATTATTGTTGTTTGATTTTATTAAATAGGTTATGATATCAATGGCACAGGTACCGATGGAGCAGGATAA
>JAATFW010000238.1 GCA_015654985.1 Sphingobacteriales bacterium
CAATTACACTGATGACAGAGAAATTCTCTAAGTTTGCAATATGGCAGAGGACCTTAAAATTACTGAAGGAAACAGAGACGAACAATATCGTTCCCTTATTCCGCAAATTAAAGCGCTGATCGAAGGAGAAACAGATTTAATAGCTAATCTTGCCAACATATGCGCTGCCCTTAAAGAACAGTTCAACTTTTTTTGGGTTGGCTTTTATCTGGTAAAGGAAAACGAGCTGGTACTGGCCCCGTTCCAGGGACCTGTGGCTTGTACACGCATTGCAAAAGGCAGGGGAGTGTGCGGAACTGCCTGGAATGAAAAGAAAACACTGATCGTGCCTGATGTTAACAGTTTCCCCGGGCACATTGCCTGCAGTTCTTTATCCCGGTCTGAAATTGTGATCCCGCTTTTTAAAGGAGAAGAAATAACCGGGGTACTAGATGTTGACAGTGAACACTTAAATTATTTTAATGAAACAGATAAAAAATACCTGGAGGAGATTGTAGGATGGGTGTGATACTTCCTTCTTCTTTTTACCTGCGCGAAGACGTGGTACAGGTTTCAAAGGAACTGCTGGGTAAATCTATTTATACTAATATAAACGGATTATTCAGCGGTGGTATCATTGTTGAAACGGAAGCCTACCGGGGTCCTGAAGATAAAGGTTCGCATGCATTTAACGGAAAACGCACTGCACGTAATGAGGTGATGTATGCAGAAGGCGGCGTTATTTATATGTACATCTGCTATGGCATCCACGATATGTTAAACATTGTTACCGGGGTTTCAGGAACATCTCATGCTGTTTTAATAAGAGCGCTCGAGCCAACCGAAGGGCTTGACATCATGCGGGAAAGAAGAGGTTTCATTAACGACGACCGCCGGCTGTGCAAGGGACCCGGGGCACTTGCACAGGCCCTCGGACTTACAAAGTTTCATAACGGGTTATCGCTGCAGGAAAACCAGATATGGATAGAAGACTGCGGAACTACCCTTAAAGAAGATGATATTGTTGCTGCACCCCGAATAGGCCTGAACATTGAAGAGCCTTATAAATCGGTTCCCTGGCGTTTTTATATAAGAGGAAACCGGTATGTTAGCAGGATCAACGCTTCCACCGCACCGGTTATCCCACCTCAGCTATAAATACGCCGTCCTGGTTAAATAGCTCTTTATTATCCAGCAGGCTGTTCAATTCAACTTTTCCGATAACATACTTAAAATCAGGTGCATAAAAGCGCTCTGTAATTTCCTTAAATTGCAGTTTTTCGATCAGGCCGTCGTCATCGTATCTGAGGTATACGTTCAGAACGTAATCATTGGATAATGCAAAGCCCCTGTTATTACGGTATTTCTTATACTCGTATCGATACCCGTATCTTAATGCAGCTATATCTGAAAGAACGGCTGATCCTGTAGGATGTCCGCCGGCTCCTTTACCGAAAAAGAACTGCTGATCAGCAAATGCAGCCTGCACAATAACTCCGTTGTATTCATTCTCTACATTATAAAGAAAATCATCTGATCTTATCAGTTTGGGGATCACATACAATACAACCTGCCGTTCTCCAAACTCAAGAGCCGTAGGCACCAGTTTTATTTTGTAGTTTTTCTCCCGGGCATACTGAATATCTTTAGCAGAAAGCGTCTGAATGCCAATATTTAAAATTTCATCAGGCTTCGTAATAATCCCGTAAGCATGAGAAGCCGCAATTACCAGTTTATACTTAGGATCGAAACCTCCTACATCTGAGATCGGATCGGTTTCTGCAAAGCCAAGGTCCTGTGCCTGTTTCAGTGCAGCACTGTAGTCCTGGTTTTCATTAAATATTTTAGATAAAATATAATTGGAAGAACCGTTAAAGATACCCCTCACAGAGTAGAGAAGTTCATTGTCGTAATATTCTTCCAGGTTTCTGATGATAGGAATACTTCCGCAAACTGCGCCTTCGTACAATAAAGAGGTACCATGCTCCTCCTGGAGATGCAGCAATTCCTCAAGGTGCAGGGCTATCATCTTTTTACTGGCCGAAACCACATTTTTGCCGTTTTTAAGAGCTGTTGAAACGATTTTAAAGGCTGCGTCCGTATCGTTGATCAGTTCAACTACCGTGTTAATTTCCGGGTCGTTTAATATGACATCCGCATCAGTAGTAAAAAGTTCTGCCGGCAGGGAACGCTTTTTTTCAGCATGTTTAATTGCTATCTTTTTAATTTCGAGGTTAAGGTCCTTAGTGCGGATGATGTCGTTCAGTCCTTGTCCTACAACCCCGAACCCAAATAATCCGATAGTTAATTTGTTACTCATGTATATATATTATGCTATTTTATGTAATGCAACGACATGGCTGCCGTAAGCTGAACTCTTAAGAAAATTACCGATTTCCTTAGTAAGCGTTTCCGTTTCGATCAGAAAACCATCATGTCCGTAAAATGAACTTATTTCGGAAAAAGTGGCACCCGAAATATTATTTGCCAGGAAACGCTGTTCTGAAGGAGGAAAAAGAAGGTCGGAGGTGATACCTATGACCAGTGTCTTGGCTTTTATCTTTTTTAGTACTTCGCTGGCATGGCTTCGTCCGCGGGAGATATTATGACTGTCCATAGCTTTGGTAAGATACCAGTAACTATAGGCATTAAAGCGCTTTACAAGCTTATCTCCCTGGTAATCCTGGTAAGAAGAAGCCTTAAAGCCGTCTGTTTTATCATTTGTTACTTCCTGCTGCGAGATCCCGTATGTATCATAATTCCGGTAGGAGAGAAGCGCGATGCTTCTGGCCGCTTTTAATCCGTTCTTCCCGCCGTCGTGCCGGGCCGAACGAAAAGTAGGATCGGCGGCGATAGCCAGACGCTGACTCTCGTTAAAGGCAATTCCCCACGGCGAATGAAATGCATTGGTAGCCATAAGGACCATCCTTTTGATCCGCTCAGGTTCTGTAATTGCCCATTCCAGCGATTGCTGGCCACCCAGCGATCCGCCGATAAGAACACTGATCTCATCGATCTGAAGATGGTCGGCAAGAATTTTCTGAACTCCGGCCATATCTCTTATATTAAACTGAGGAAAAGAAAGGTAATATGGGCTTTTTGTTTCCGGATTAATGCTGACAGGACTGGTGGTACCGTAATGTGAACCGAGGATATTGGCACAAACGATAAAATGATCTTTAGGGTTGAAAAGGTCATTTTCACCGAACAGTCCCTTCCACCAGTCAAAGACATCAGAATTGGCAGTAAGTGCATGACAAACCCAAATCACATTATCCTTTTTGTCGTTAAGCCTGCCATAAGTCTGGTATGCAATTTCCAGTTCCTGCAGCTCTTCTCCGTTCTCCAGCCTGAATGGCTTATTGTAAACGTATTTCTTAATATTCATTCCAATCTTTTACCTGAATCTTTTTTGCCAATGGACGGCAAAGAAGATCTGTTAATATTACAGGCCTAAACCGACGCTGCTTTTCCGTTTCTGACCTTTTCAAAAGCCTGTTCAAAATCGGCTTTGATATCATCGATGTGTTCAATTCCAACAGAAACACGTAATCCTGACGGAGTTACACCGGCAGCCAACTGATCTGCTTCGTTGAGTTGCTGGTGGGTGGTTGCGGCTGGTTGAATTATTAATGTTTTTGCATCACCAACATTTGCAAGGTGACTGGTAAGTTCAAGGTTATCCACAAACCGGATTGCCGCTTCTTTTCCTCCCTTGATCTCAAAGGATAATACCGCGCCAAAGCCGTTCCGCAGATATTTCTTCGCATTTTCATGATACGTGCTGCTTTCAAGTCCCGGATAATTAACCTTTTCAACCTGCGGGTGTTGTTCCAGCCATTTGGCCAGTTCAAGAGCATTATCTACATGCCGCTGTACACGCAGCGACAGTGTTTCGAGTACCTGGATAAAGAGGAATGAGTTGAAAGGAGAGGGGGCAGGACCGAAATCGCGTAATCCTTCAACGCGCGCACGGATAATGAACTGGATGTTACCAAAGGGGCCTCCAACACCAAATACATCGTTAAATACCAGTCCGTGATATCCTTCTGAAGGCTCCGTGAACTGAGGAAATTTACCATTGCCCCAGTTGTAAGTTCCTCCATCAACAATTACACCGCCAATGCTGGTACCATGACCGCCAATCCACTTTGTTGCCGATTCTACGACAACATGTGCTCCATGTTCTAACGGGCGGAACAAATAACCTCCTGCAGCAAAAGTATTATCAACAACCAGAGGAATATCGTATTTCTGCGATAGCTGGGCAAATTTCTCAAAATCAGGGATATTGAACCGTGGATTACCGATAGTTTCAAGGTAAAATGCTTTCGTGTTCCCGTCTATCAGCTCTTCAAAGCTACCCGCATCGTCGTTTTTGGCAAAACGGGCTTCCAGACCAAGACGTTTAAACGAAACTTTAAACTGATTGTAAGTCCCTCCATAGAGGAAAGGAGATGATATGAAGTTTTCGCCCGTCTGAAGGATGTTATTTAATGCAATGAACTGGGCTGCCTGACCCGACGAAACAGCAAGAGCTCCAACACCGCCCTCTAATGCTGCTATTCGTTTTTCGAATACATCGGTAGTGGGGTTCATCAAACGGGTATAAATGTTTCCAAATTCGCGGAGGGCAAAAAGATTAGCGCCGTGTTCTGAGCTTGTGAACACATAAGAAGATGTCTGGTAAAGAGGAACAGCACGCGACCCTGTAGTGGGATCAACCTGCTGCCCGGCATGTACCTGAAGGGTTTCGAATTTTAAATTAGATAAAGACATGTGAATATTTTTTAATAGTGATTATAAAGGATTGTTTATTACCCGTTCTGGTATACCTGATTTTGAAATGAGATAACCAGATCGTCTGTTGTGTTTACAGACGGTGATGCCGGTGAACTAGCAGTAACAGCAGCAGCAACAAATAAAGCGGGGCATTCGGAATGTGTTTTTTGAATGCATAAAGTCTGGGGCTGACTGGGATGTCACACCTTTAAAAGGACGAAAATAGCTTTGTTCTTTCTTCATGGTTTTAACATTTATATCTTCCCGGTTATTTAACGGGAACAGGATTTGGCACCTTTTCCGGAAACGTTCCGGTTAGGTTGTCAGCGGGTCATAGAGCCTGATCTCTCACCGCTTCTTTATAAATCAAAACCTTTTAAGGGGTATTTGACAGTGTTGATAACGCTTATTTGATAGTTGACAGCGTCATCAGCGCGACAAATATAATGCGATTACGCTAAAAGTTCAAATTATTTATGAAAATGATCGGTTTTCCACGGTATGCCTTATATTTTCGATCTGAGGCGATTTATACTTAGAACTTATTACGTATAACTTAATACTGGAAAGAGACCAGCCTGATTAAAAATCAATGTTACATCAAAATGATGAAGGAAATACGGTCTTTATTGTATTTTTGCTGAGTATGGATTTCGGGAACGATTTAACATTATTAATATCAGATAAAAATCTGGATCCGCAGCTCAGGGCTATCGCCGGAAAGGTGGCTGCCGGAGAACGGATCTCTTTTGACGAAGGGGTTATCCTCTATGAAAAAGGAGAGCTTGCTTACCTTGGAGTGCTGGCCAATTATCTCCGCGAAAAGCGGCATGGCAGTAAAACCTATTTTAACAGGAACTTTCATATTGAGCCAACCAATCTTTGTGTATACGACTGTAAGTTCTGTTCGTATTCGCGCCTCATTAAGCAGAGAAGCGAGGGTTGGGAACTAACAATGGAAGAAATGCTGGATATCGTAAGAAAGTATGACGACCAGCCGGTAACAGAAGTCCATATAGTAGGAGGGGTACTCCCCCAGTATGATATGGCCTTTTATACTGAATTGTTCAGGAAAATACATGAACATCGCCCAGAGATTCATGTAAAGGCCCTTACACCGGTTGAATATCATTATATTTTCAAGAAAGCAAAAGTGGATTATGCTACCGGCATGAGATTAATGAAAGAAGCCGGACTGGAATCAATGCCGGGCGGCGGGGCTGAAATATTTGATTCAGAGATCCGCGACCAGATCTGCAAGGACAAATGTACTGCTGATCAGTGGTTGCAGATCCATGAAGAATGGCATAAATTAGGACAGCGTTCGAACGCAACTATGCTGTATGGACATATAGAGGAATTCCGGCATCGTGTTGACCATATGGAACGCCTGCGCCAGTTACAGGACCGGACCGGCGGCTTTCAAACTTTTATTCCCCTGAAGTTCCGCAATCAGGATAACCAGATGTCGCATGTTAAAGAAGTCTCTGTAATTGAAGATCTTCGTAACTATGCTGTGGCACGTATCTACCTTGATAATTTTGATCATATTAAAGCTTACTGGGCCATGATCAGCCGCAGTACAGCCCAGTTGTCGCTTAACTTTGGTGTTGACGATATCGACGGTACCCTCGACGATACCACTAAGATATATTCCATGGCGGGGGCAGAAGAACAAACACCTGCAATGAGTACCAAAGAACTGGTCGAACTGATTAAACAGGTGGGCAGGCATCCTATAGAACGCGATACACTCTACAATGTAATTACAGATTATCAGGACTATCAGTTTGAGGACGAGCCAAAGGCGAAATTCTATAAATTACCTGTAATAAATTAAATAAAGCTTCCCGCTATAAAGGGGTATGGAGAAAATTATATATATCATCCGGCATGCCGAAACCGATCTTAACAAAAGAGGAATTGTGCAGGGCAGGGGGATGAACACTGATATTAATGAATTTGGGCGCCTTCAGGCAGAAGCCTTTTATGAAGCCTATAAAGATGTTCCTTTCGATAAGATTTACACTTCTACTTTAAAGAGAACTCACCAGACCATTCAAAAATTTATAGATAAAGGAATCCCATGGACTCAATATGCCGGTCTTGACGAAATGGCCTGGGGTATTTATGAAGGACAGGAAAGCACGGAAGATGTAAGAGTTGCATACGACAGCATGATGAACAGTTGGTCGGCAGGTGATCTGCATCTTAAGTTTGACAGGGGCGAAAGCCCCCTGGAAGTTAAGGAGCGCCAGCTTGAAGTGCTTGAAAAGCTGATTGAAGGTAATGATGCGGAAACGATTCTTATCTGTATGCACGGAAGAGCTATGCGGCTTTTTCTGTGTCTGCTTACAGACCGTCCGCTGTATGACATGGACAAATTTCCTCATACCAATACCACACTTTATAAAGTGAAATATGACGGCGAAAAATTTGAGATCCTGGAATTTAATAATACCGCCCATTTAAAAGATCTGGTGAGTAAGATCAGAGTGTCGGCAGTGTCATACACCAATACCAAACCCTTTGCATATGGATTAAAGCATGCCGGCCCTTTTTTAGACCAGATTGAATTAAGTTATGATATTCCTTCAGATTGTGCCGCTAAACTAATTGATAATAAAGCCGATATAGGTCTGGTTCCTGTTGCAGCATTACTTCATATCCCTGATTATCATATCATTTCGGATTATTGTATAGGAGCCGTCGGACCTGTAAATTCTGTCTTTATATTCAGTGAAAAACCAGTTGAAGAGATCAGGACCGTCCGGCTTGACAAGCAGTCAAGGACTTCTAATAATCTTGCAAAGGTGCTTTTTAAATATTACTGGAATATAAATGCAGAATTTGTTGAGGAAGGCGAAACAGATGCATTTGTTGAAATTGGCGACCGTACATTCGGGAAAAAAGAAAAGTTCCCCTTTGTGTATGATATGGCTGAGGAGTGGATTAAATTTACCGGCTTGCCATTTGCTTTTGCGGTCTGGGCTTCAAATAAACCCCTCGACAGCGAATTTATTGCTGAGTTTAATAAAATTCTGAAGTTTGGGATTGATCACCGTGAAGAAGTTATAAAGGAACTGGAACCACGTTCTGATTTTGATCTGCACGATTATCTGATGCACAGGATTGACTATCCATTGACTGCCGGTAAAAGAAAAGCTATAAATAAATTCCTGGATCTCGTTAAAAGCTTATGATACAGGTATAATTCAGACAAACGAATAGAAATAACGCATTGCTATACGGCCAAACTGGGGCCATGGCAGTTATTTCAGATATTAGACGGGAACCCCGCATTCTGGATTCAAGAGAAAGGGGAGCTTGAGATTGCTGCCACTGTCTGGTTGTCTATCATGGATAACTATGGCTTAATAGCATGGAAGATCCTATGAAAAAGGGGTTTACGCAAAAAGGATTTGAGCAATGCAAAGGGGTCCTGAACTACAAAAGATTTATCCTGGAGCTAAATGATTTTGGAATGGATGTGTACATGAAAAACAATCTGGATCCAGAAGATTATACTTTTTAATGTTGAAGGTATCGTGGTAATGCTTACATTTGCCTATAGCCATATTGATATTTAATTTGTATGTATTCATACGGATCATTTCAATTACGAAGACCACATGATCTAAAATAATATTTTTCTTGTCTTATAATTAACATTATGTTAAGTAGCATTTAACATTTATCCCCGTTTATTTCTTATTCCTTCCTCTCCCTTCCCTCACCACCGTACCTTACCGTTCTGCCTGCAGCCAAACTATTTTAGGCTATAAGCGTTTAAAATAGAAATTTAAACGTCACAAACATGAGTTATCCTGAAAATTACATAAAGCAGTTGCAGCAATTACTGCAAATTGTAAATGATAGTTGTCTGGGCTATAAAGAAGCTGTAAAAGATGCCGGTTCTCCCGAGCTTAAAGATCTGTTCAACAATATAGCTTCAGAAAGAGAAACTTTAGCATCACAGCTAAAAGAACGTATCTCCCGGTATGGCTCTGATCTGACTACAGTAAGCACCGATATCCTTGGTGCACTCCATCGCGGATGGATGGATGTCAAAACTTCTTTGACACACAAAACAGATCAAACAGTTTTAGAAAGTTGCCGGAATGGCGACCAGGTAGCTCTTGATGTTTATGATGACATCTTACAGGGCGATCTGCTTAATGATACCGGTATAAAAACTTTTCTGATGGAGCAACGCTACATTATTAACCGGGCGTATATGGATTTAGACGCCCGCTATTTCAGTCTCTTCAAAAAAGATCCCTCAATTTAATATTAACGGCTATGAGATCTATCTGGAAAGGTTCAATTGGTTTCGGCCTGGTTAATATACCGGTAAAGCTTTATTCTGCTGTTCAGAGCAGTTCTCTCGGGCTCGACATGCTTGACGGCCGGGACCATTCAAGAATACGTTTTCAGCGTATCAATGAGAAAACGCGCAAGGAAGTCCCCTACGATAAAATTGTTAAGGGCTACCCTGTCAACGATACGTATGTAATCCTTGAAGATAAGGATTTTGAAGATGCGAGCCCTGAAAAGAGCAAAATGATTGAGATAGAGAACTTTGTAGACATTGAGGAAGTAAATCCCATGTATTATGAAACCTCCTATTATTCTGAACCTGAGACCCAGGGCCGCAAGGCCTATGCCTTATTAATGAAAGCCTTGCAGAAGTCTAAAAAAGCCGGACTTGCACGTTTTGTACTGAGAAGCACTGAAAATCTTTGTATTATCCATCCTGTTAATGATGTGATCGTAGTTACAAAGATCCGCTTTGCCGAAGAAATAAGGCCATCAGAAGAGATCCTCACTCCTGCCGATGTTTCGGTAAGTAAAAAGGAACTGGATATGGGACTGGCCCTTATTAACCAGTATAGCAGTAAATTTGAAATCGACAAGTTTAAAGATGAGTATCACCATGAACTGATGAAGATCATTCAGGCTAAAGCAAAAGGCAAACGGCCTACTATCAAAAAGCTTAAACCCCAAAAGGCTGCCGGAGATGATCTTTATGAACAATTGATGCAAAGCCTGAATACAAGGAAAGGAGCATAAATGGCACTTCATGAATATATAAAGAAACGCAATTTCACTGAAACTTCAGAACCGCAGGCAGGGATTAAAAATTCTCAAGGGCACCTTAAGTTTGTGGTTCAGAGGCACCATGCTTCCCGCCTTCACTACGATTTCCGGCTGGAGCTTGAAGGTGTTTTAAAAAGCTGGGCGGTACCTAAAGGCCCTTCACTGAACCCGAAAGATAAAAGGCTGGCGATGATGGTTGAAGATCATCCCTACGATTACAGAACGTTTGAGGGAATTATCCCTGAAGGCAATTACGGTGCCGGGGTGGTAACGATCTTTGACCAAGGCACTTATGAATCGTTATCAGGTAAAGACGACGAAAAGGAATTAAAAAAGGGCCTTTATAGCGGCAATTTGAAGTTCCGCCTCCATGGAAAGACATTAAAGGGTGAGTTTGCCCTCGTTAAAATTAAAAACAGTGACGATAATTCATGGCTGCTCATCAAACACCGGGATGAGTTTGCAGTAGATGATGAATTTAACAGCGAGGACCTTGTTTCTGAAACTGTTAAAAAAAAGGGCATCGAACAGAAAAAAAAAGCCGTGAAGGATAAAAGCTTCGTAGACGATGTCATTGAAGAAAGTCCGGAAAAGCCGGCCCGGGATATTCCCTACAAGCCAATGCTTGCCAAATTAACCCCTGCTTCTGAGTTATTTGACAGCGGTGACTGGATCTATGAAAGAAAGCTGGATGGATACCGGGCGTTAGCATATACCGGAAAAAAGGCAGAACTAATTTCACGCAATGGAATCGGATTTCAGGATAAATATAAACCGGTGGCAAAGGCTCTTGCTCTCATTAAAAACGAAGCGGTTATAGATGGTGAGATTGTTGCCGAAGATAAAAACGGGCGCAGTACTTTCCAGGAACTCCAGAACTTCGCCACTGCAGGCAAA